>CALVNK010000018.1 GCA_944349615.1 uncultured Clostridia bacterium | reverse complement strand
TGATGATTTGACCTATCTGCACATCCTTTGGGCTTACAATCCTTTCATTGCCCTCTTCATCAACTAAAATCGCTGTGTCAGGTTGCAAATTTGTCAATTTTGCAATCGATTGTCTTGACTTATTTAGTGCGATACCTTCAAATAGTTTACCTATGGAATATAGAAAAATAACCATTAGACCTTCCATATACTCGCCAAGTGCAGTCGCGCCTATTACCGAGATGGTCAGAAGCAAATTTTCATTAATTACACCCTTAAAGAGCAAAATTATGGCTTTATAATAGGTTTTGTATCCGAAAAGTAAAGCGCTTGTCACAAACAGGATCCAAAATGCCCATGCAGGAACACTGCAATATAACGCACAAAGCCCAACTATAAGCCCTAAAAGCAAAGTCGTCATATCTATAAAAAATGCTTTGCCGAAAACTTGACCTTTAAGTTTTTGCTCACTTATATTCACATTCGGTTCGACCTGCTTTGCCACTTTCTTGATCTTGGATAGGCTGTCTTTGGCAGTGCTTTCATAGCAAATTATGGATTTATTGAAATCTAAACTTAATGCCTCTATGCCGTCAATTTTTCGAAGCTGTTTCTCTAAATTTCTTGCGCAGTTTGGGCAGTCTAGTCCTGAAATATTAACAATCTTCTTCATTATACGACTCCAAAACATGCTCTTTGCTTATATCGAAAACCATCTGCACATGTTTATCGCTTAAAGAATAGAGAACTTCCTTGCCGACTTTTCTTGACTTGATCAAATTCAACTGCTTGAGATTTTTAAGTTGATGAGATACCGCACTCTTAGTCATATTCAAAAGTACCGATATATCACATACGCAAAGCTCACCAATTTCAAGTGCATTTATTATCTTTGCACGAGTAGAGTCGCAAAGTGCCTTGTAAAAATCAGATATCAAGATGATTGTATCCTCGTCCAGCATAATCGCTCTCGCCTTTTCAACTGACTCGTTGTGTATAAGATTACAATCACATTCCATTTCACTTTTTCCCATTAAAACCCCCTTTTATCGAATTATTTTTAAAATTTTTAAATATCTTTTCTCTAAATTTTGTTTTTTATATTTAAAATATAAAAAGCTTAAAATCTCAACTCCCCTACAATATTTACAATTAGAATTGAAATATAAAAAACAAAAATTAGATACCAAAAATAGATACTAAATCAAAGTCAATTTTCTCGTTAACCAAAACGAGCAATTAAAATTGACTTTTATAGACAATTGAACACCCGCTCAACTGTCTATAATATATTATAGTTGAATATTCGTTCAATTGTCAATAAATTTTGCATCTTTTTAAAAATATTTCAAATTTATCTATAATTTTATTTTCATCATAGGCACAAAAAAAGCACTATAGAAACTCATAGTGCACAGTGTGTCGACAAATTAACAGACTGTAGAGAAACAAGCGAGGCAAGGCTCGAAAAGTGGCCTAGCCACTCTATTTGGGTTCCCTAAAAATCGTAAGATTTTTAGGGATAAGGAACAAACGAGCGACAGCCGCGTAAAATTACAAAGTGATTTTCGCTTGAGCGTAGTTTGTGACGTAAGCCAGGAGTAAAGCAACCCTAAATGACTGGTTTTGGGCGTTTTATTTTGGGGTACCCCGTAAATGCTTTTGCATTTATGGGGAGAGGAAAAGGCGAGCGTTATTCTCAAGTTGTTTTAACAACTTGACATAAGCGTAGCCTTTGACGATACGATGCAAGAAAAATTATAAATAATTTTTCGGTCGCGCCGTTTGTCTACGGTCTGAGCACTATGGAAACTCATAGTGCATGATTGTTTTTTAATCAAATAGATTATAAAAGATAGAATATTTATTTAACAAAAAAGATATTACTCAATTTCGCTCATCCACACGCCATGCAGATTGCAGACTGAATATGCAGAAAGTGCACTCTCGCCTTCTTCAAGAAGGAAACTTGCCGTTGGCTGATCAGTTGGAAGAAGATTTTTGATGTAAACTCCTTTTTCTGTTTCTAATACTATATGTGATATGTAATGCTCAACAGTCATAGGATGTAAAACTTCGCCAACAGTGACCTTGATTTGATTTCCGCTCGCTGAAACCACAGGCTTATGCTTTTCAGTTGATGCATCAGTGCTGTTTGGCGCAATCTCGCTCATTACCTTTCCACAGCAGAACATAGGCACGCCACTATCCACAAGTTTTATTGCAACATTACCACATATTTCACATTTATAAAATACTAATTTTTTCATCTTTTCTCCTTTTATCAACAAGTTATTTTAACATGTTTTTTATTTGTCCCCAAACAATTTTTTAGTTTTCCTTCTTCTCGCCTTTTTTTGCCATTTGTTTCAACGCCTTCTTTTCGCCATATCCTGATATATAAACAATTCCATATACAATGCCCATAATGTCAAGCGAGCCAAAGATATCTAATAAAAAGTGTTGCCTTATAAGTACGGTAGAAAGAATAATCATGATTGCAATAAATATTGTAAGAATTCTAAACAACTTGTTGATGTTTTTACCGCTGACACATGCAATTATCATGGTAAGTGCCATAAAGGTGTGTTGAGATGGAAAACAATTGATAGGGTTTGTCGATCCCCATGTCCAAACTACAAGTTTGTCGGTGAAGGTTTGAGGCGTGAAATCGGACTTTGTAAATTCGGTTTGAAAAAAAACATAGATTACACCTGAAATAGCAAAGGATATAATAAGCGTCAAAAATAAATTGTAAAAGGCTTTTTTATCTTTATAGGCAAGCATGAAAAAAGTTATTATGCCAAGCGGAAAGGTCAAGTAATAGAAATATACAAACCATGGAATAAGTGGAATGTGTTTATCAAACTCTATCTCGCACCAGTTTGAGCCATGCGTCCAACCTAAACTATAGATGAGTTGATTGCCAAAGTATGACACAATAAGCACCATCACAAAGATAAAGAAAGGAAGTATGACGTATGATATTTCCCTATATACTGATTTAATTTTTTCTTTAAATTTCTTCTTTTGTATAAATTATTCTTAATCTTTCTCTATATCATCATTATTTATATTAACAATGTCGTCAAACTCTTTCCCTTCTTTTTCTTGCCTTTGAGTTGTCGAACTAATCTCACAATATTTGTTTTGGGCAAATTCTGGTGCGATTTTTTTATATAGGTTGTTTGACTCATGACAAATATAAGCACGCCTGCCAAGCGAGTGCCAAAGTGCTTCTTTTGTTTCTGAATCTATTGATTTGTTAAATGAATTATACGCCATGTCAGCCAGGTACTCTTGCAATCTAAAACTATTTCTAGAGCGTAGTTGTATGGTATCAGAAAAATATTTATAACGAGATTTCACATTTGGATATGTGTTTAAAGCTTGTTTAACAAGATAATCGTTTCTTTTGTTACGAGTAGCTAAAAAAGCTCTCATCCTACCAAGATCTACCTTAAGACTTTCTAGGAATGGCATATATGTCTTTTCAAAATTTTGGGCACTAATTTTCTGTAAAACTGAAAAATCGCCATTTAAAATATTTATTATATCTGCATAATGTGATGAAGGTGATATTGAACTATTGAACTCATTGTTACGATATGAAGAATTTATATATCCTTTAAAGTTATCATGTTCCTTGACAATTTGATATGCATAATATCTAGCATCAATCTCAATTGCACTTGTAGAATAGGAAACATTACTATCTTCCTGAGGCAAAACGGCGAATAAATTATAATAATTCTTGATGATTGGATGAATATTCTCACCTTTATCTTGTAAAAAGTGTCTTGATTCATGAATTATAGCATTTATCATTTCAAAGATATAAGTCAAATTATCCTTTTTTTTAAATTCGTCAAAACCATCAATTAATTTGTTGTTTAGGGAAATTTTACCATATCCATATTGCCCCAAGTATGACGCCTTATCTAACTCTCGTCCAAATGTATATTGGGGCATGCTTTTTACGCCTTCAGTTTCAAGGACACGATGCGAGATCGCTTGTAAATAGTCGATAAAGTCTTCCTTGCTATCAATACGTTTATAAAAATCTTCTCCAAAATAGGACAAAAGCTCATCTAAACTTTTCTCTGTAAATTTATTCATATATTCTCCTTTGCTAAACTTAACACCTACCTAAATAGTCGGAATAAACCGAGATAGACTCGTTCTTGCTGTCTGGCTCTTTAGGCATATTGATTGCATATTTAAAATCGTCAAATTCAGGTGCAATCTTTCTGTAAAGCATAAATGACTCGTAACTTGTCACAGCATGCAATCTCAAAAGGTCTTTTGCAAGTTTTTTAACATCTTCTCCAACGCGCAAATTATCTATCTCTTTTTGACCAAGTTGCATAATGTGACGTTGCAATTTAAGTTCCATTCTCGAGTTTTTCACAATACTATCTTGATATTTGTCGAGAATATCACTGATTAAATTGACGTAATACAATATTTGTAAAACCATTTGATCTAATTTCCCGCCTGGTATTCCTACTCCTGGATTAAACATGGATAGATCGAGATTTATATCTTTCAAAAAGTCACCATAAACTTCCTGCATACCATATACAATTTCGCTTGTCAACCTATCGCATCTATCATTATGTGACAAATTCAACAAAAGCGATTGTGCAATCGAACTTATTTTCATCGAATCGTTCATCTCTGTATTGATGAAATCTCTATTGAATATATGGCGTCTAAATGTTTCATCTTTATTAAGCACTTGATAGGCATAATATCTTGCATCCACTTCTCTCACATCGGTAGGATATGAAATAGGAGTGAGAGAAAAACCAGGCACTGCTAAATGATAAGCCGTAAAGCCTTTGACGATAGGATCAACACTGTCAAGATTGCCAAGTTGCAAAAAGTGCCTTGTTTCATGGATAACTGTTGAAAGTAACATGAAGACATATTGTGTATTGTTAAGCATTTTAAACATATCAAAGCAGTCTAAAAGTTTAGAATTAATGGCAATGTTATTGAAAAACGACACCCCCATAGTATCTTCTCTAATATTCACAACTGACAATTGAGGATAGTTTGCAACGCTGTTTTCCTCACACACTCTTTTGCTGACTTCTTGCAAATAAAGCATAAGATCTTGTTTGTCTGTAACCGTCTTATAAAAATCTCGCCCGCCTAGCGCAATCAATTCTTTTAAATTAAGATTACTTAAATCTATCGTCACATTAATTCCCCTTTATAGATCTTCCTTATCGAGTAGCTCACGTATCATATAAAATTGTCTTATATCTTCTGGATTTGTTTGCCCTTCTCTATGAATTAAATCAAAATGCTCAGGCGCAAGTTTTTTGTAGAGCATATCGGTTTCATAATGCAAAAGCGCCCTTAGTTCGAGTCTATCAAAAAGCGTCTGTTTTTCATCTTCTGTGACCGCTGGCATAAATTTTAATCTAAATTTGCTTTCGTCTAATATTTTAGCAAGGTCATCTCTGCTTGCACGCGGAGCAAGCAATAGACTATCATAAACTTCCTTGACAAATCTTGATAATGATAACGATGACATTAGTTTTGCTTGCAAACTTAAAAGTCCACTTGTCCCAAGATTTTGTCTTGCGTCTTGTTTATAATCTTCTTTCCTTATACCTGCTTCATCAAGAAAAAGCGAATAGCATTTGTCCATATCTAATATTGCAAATTGCTTTTGTGGTATAATATAGTCTATTTGCTTTAATGCTTCCTCTATTGACAATGCATGAGAAGAAAGTTGCTTTGACAATTTTTCTTCATTCTTAATATAATACTGACTTTGTATATATTTGTTAAATTCAGGATTAATACATAAAAATTTGTTTGTAAAATATCTTGCATCAATTTCGTTTATTGCCGTACCATAGGATATATATTTTAGTGCTTCCTTTGGCGCGACAGATTTATAGGATGAAAAAGCCTTTATAAGTGGATCTATATTCACCTTGGCATTTGCCTGCAAATAGTGTCTTGTCTCATGGATAAGCGTTCTTATCAATTCAAAGGCAAAAAAATGATTGTTTAATTTTTGAAAAATTGGAAATGCATAAAAATATTTATCATTTAAAATTATTTCCTGCGTTGTCTTTGTACGCCCTACTACACCGTTTTCAAGATGGTCAATCTTTATAGTTGGATATGCATCGGTCTTATAATAATCACATATTTTATATGATATCGCTTTTAGGTAGTAAAAAAACATACGTTCGTCTTTTATCACTTTATAAAAATCTTTATTGAAAAGTCTTAAAAGACCTTCAAGATCATATCGACTAAAATCTATCATATAATCCCCTTTCTAACTTTAATTTATAGATTTATTATTTTTTATAAGTGTCTGTATATGAATTAACATAACATCGGCTTTATCGAAAATTTTTTATCTAGATTTTTGTTTCTAATTAGGTTTAAGCTCGTTAAATATATCTTTAAACTCATCAATTTCGGATAAACTTTTATTTGAAAAACCCTTTTTAACAAGATTAGAAAATTCTGGTGCAATTCTTTCATATAACTTGTCGGTTTCGTATTTGGACAATGCCTTCAGGTTGATTATTTTTGACACTTCCCTTTTCTGTGCTTCGCTTATAGAAGTAAACTTACAAAGCTCGCTATTTGATAATTTCAATATCTCTTTTAACGGTTTGCTTCGACCGTGTTCGGCATGTAAGATAATACTGCTATAATAACGTAAAAATTCCGCTAGCATATCTTTTTGTGAATTAAGTTTTTCATTTAAACTTTCGCTTTCCTGTTGCGACAACTCATTAATACTTTTACGCTTAAAGGCAGACCTATCAATTCCTATATCGTAGAGGAAATAATTGTAGGTGCTGTTCATATCAAATAAAACCACTTTAGTTTTTGGCAATAAACTTATGTACGATTTCAAAGATTCGTCTAGTAAACGGGCCACAGAAGATATTTCTTTTGATCTTTCGCTTTCTTCAGCAATCGATTCATTGCTATAAATAAATCGGTCAAAAATCCCTTTTCCTTTTAAAGCCTGATAGGCAAAATATCTTGCATCTATCTCAGCCACTTCGGTGCCGTATGAAATATATTTGTAAATGTCTATTGGAGAACACGGCCTATATGCCGTATATTTTTTTACTATAGGATCTATATCTCGGTTACTATTATGTTGCAAAAAATGTCTTGTTTCATGCAAGGTTGCTGTTATTAATAAAAACGGATAGTACAAATTTTGTATATTTTTAAATTTGTCAAATGATTCTATAAGTAAACCGTTTATTATAATAGTTGGAGGATTAACTTTATAAGTTCCTATCTGTATTTTATTCGAGCTGTTATCCGCTATGAAAAAAGGATAATCAACAATATTGTATCTATCACAAACCTTATATGAAAGAGTTTTAAGATATTCAAAAAATTCATTTTTGTTTTTTATTATATCGTAAAAGTTCTTATTGCATATGTTTAATAAATCATTTAAGTTTAAATTATTCAAAACAGCCATATCTACCTCTTTTTTAATTATAACAAAAAATATTATATTTTTCAATAGTAACCGATCAAAAAGTTGTCAATAATGGTTTTAATTTAAGATTTTTTGTGTTAAAATTGCTTGTAAAGGAATGGAAAAATGGAAAGAATAGATGATATAGCAAAAAAATTAGGACTAAGTGAAAAAGACATATTTAGATATGGAGATTATATTGCAAAAATAGAAAATTGCCCTAAAGGCAAAAAGGGGAAACTTATTCTGGTCACCGCAATAAACCCTACAAGATTTGGTGAAGGCAAGACCACGGTGTCAATCGCACTTGCTGACGCAATGAGAATGATTGGACTAAACAGCACACTTGCCTTGCGTGAGCCATCACTTGGGCCAGTCTTTGGCGTCAAGGGCGGAGCGACTGGCGGAGGCGAAGCTGCAATCTTGCCACAGGAAGAGATAAACCTGCACTTTACAGGCGATTTTCACGCAATCGAGAGTGCAAACAATTTGCTTTGCGCGATGATTGACAATCATCTCTATTTTGGAAACGAGTTAAATATCGATAGGCAGAGAATTGTTTTTCATAGGTGCATGGATATGAATGACCGCGCTTTAAGGGAGATCGAAATTTCACAGGAGGCTCTAAAAAACAACGTCGCACGAAAAGAAGAATTTACCATAACTGCCGCAAGCGAGATCATGTCTATTCTTTGTCTAGCCAAAGATCTAAAAGATCTTAAAAGAAGGCTTAAAAAGATCATTGTCGCATACAGCCAAACAGGACAGCCAATATACGCAGGCGATCTCAAAGCGGAGAACGCAATGGCTATCCTTTTAAAAGATGCAATAAAGCCAAATCTCGTGCAGACCAAATTTGGTACTCCTGCCCTTGTGCATGGCGGACCTTTTGCGAATATATCCTTTGGTTGCAACTCAATCCTCGCAACGAAATACGCCCTTTCACTTGCAGACTTTGCTATAACTGAAGCCGGCTTTGGTTGCGACCTAGGTGGAGAAAAATTTTTAGATTTAAAATGCAGGCAATTTTCGCTTAATCCAAGCGTTGTGGTCTTGGTTGCCTCATTGCGCGCACTTATCGAGCATGGTCAAGGCACAAGCAAAACTCAAATGCTTGAAAGCGGACTAAAAAATCTAAAAAAACATATAGAAAACTTAAGAAATGTATTTAATAGACGCGTAATAGTTGCCATCAATGTTTTTGGTGGCGACAGCGAAAAGGGACTAAGGCAGATTGAAGAATTTTGCCAAAGTCTTTCGTGTGAAAGTGCGCGTGTTTATCCATTTACTCAAGGCGGGAATGGCGCCATCGACCTTGCAAAGAAAGTCGCACTTCTTTCGCAGAAGCCAAACAAGAAGTTAAAGTTTGCCTATAATCTAGAAGACGATATTGAAAAGAAAATCACATCACTTTGCCAAAAAGTGTATGGAGCAAAAAGCGTTGTCTTTTCTTCAATTGCCAAAGATCATATTGCAAAACTTGAAAAACTTGCTTTAAACCTCCCGCTTGTTATGGCAAAAACGCAATACACATTATCTAGTGACGAGAAAGATCGCTTTAACGAAAACTTTAACATCTATATTCAAGATGTCGAAATCAAAAACGGCGCAGAATTCTTGCTTATCAAAGCGGGAAATATATCACTTATGCCGGGACTGCCAAGAGTGCCAAACGCCTGCAAAATGAAAGTTTAATTTGTTAAATATAGAAAGGTTTTCAAAAGATCAAGTTTGACTATGAAAACCTTTTTTTGTTTTTTGATGATTGAACTTTATCATTTTTGTGTTTTATTAATATTCCTTGACAAGAACTAATCAAACTTGTATAATTATACCATGCTTAAAATCAAAAATTTAAATTACTCTGTCCTTGAAAAAGACAGCAAAAAGGATATATTAAAAGATATCAATATTGAATTTAACAGCGGAAAGACCTATTGCATAACAGGTCCAAACGGAAGCGGAAAAAGCACGCTTGTAAAGATGATCATTGGCATTTTAAGGCAAACAGATGGCAATATTGTTTTTGATGGCAAGGATATATCAAATCTTGAGATCGACCAAAGAGCAAACCTTGGGATAAGTTTTGCCTTTCAAAAACCTGTGACATTTAAAGGCTTAAAGGTGCGAGATCTGCTTGACATTGCAAGTGGGAAGAAAAACGATTTTTCTTCGGTATGTTCATACCTAAGCGAAGTTGGACTGTGTGCAAAGGACTATATCAATCGCTACATTGATGACAATCTTTCTGGCGGAGAACTCAAACGCATTGAGATTGCCATGGCTCTTGCACGTAAGTGCAAACTCAATATTTTTGATGAGCCAGAGGCAGGCATTGACCTATGGAGTTTTGACAACTTGACCGAAGTGTTTTCAAGCCTTAAAGACTGTTGCAACATCATAGTAAGCCATCAACGCAAAATCTTAGAGATGGCAGACTATATTGTACTTTTAAAAGATGGTGTCATAGAAAAAGTTGGCACTTTGAAGGAACTTGAGCCTCTTCTTCAAAAGCCGACTTGCGCACGCCTTGCGAGGTGAAAATGAACAATATTGAAAAGAGATTACTTGAAAAATTGACAGGACTGCACAAAATGCCGAGCGGTGCTTTTAACATACGAAAAAATGGCGCTCCCCTTGCGCGAGAGAGCGAAAAAGATATCGAGATTATCCCTAAAAAAAAGAAAAGCGGTATAGATATCATCATCAAGGACGGCGTGCAGAATAAGAGCGTGCATATACCTGTCATCATAACAGTTGGCGGACTTGACGATCTTGTCTATAACGATTTTTATATCGGCGAAAACTGCAATGTGCTCATTGTCGCAGGTTGCGGAATTCACAACAACACCTGTAAGACCAGCATGCACAACGGAATACACTCGTTTAAAGTAGGCAAAAACTCCTTTGTAAAATATGTAGAAAAACATGTCGGTGAAGGTAAGGGAAGTGGTGGAAAGATTTTAAATCCTGTCACGCGAGTAACCTTGAGTGAAGGCGCAAACATGGAAATCGAAACCCTTCAACTTGAAGGCGTGACAAGCACAGTGCGCAAGACCTTTGCTAAACTCTATGATAATGCTAAACTAAAGATAAATGAAAACATCTTGACAACTCTTGACCAAACCGCAAGGACAGATTTTAAGGTTGACCTTCTAGGCAAAAACTCCTCAGTCGAAGTTGTCAGCCACTCAGTTGCAAAGGACAATTCATACCAAATCTTCAAATCAAATCTTGTTGGCAAAAATGAATGTTTTGGGCATGTTGAGTGTGATGGAATAATCACTGATAACGCAAGAATTGTATCGATCCCTATGATTGATGCGATTGACAGCAATGCCTCACTTGTCCATGAAGCCGCAATCGGCAAGATTGCTGGTGACGAACTTGTCAAACTTATGACACTAGGTTTAAGTAAGGAAGAGGCAGAAAACAAAATTATTGAAGGATTTTTAATTGGATAAATAAAAGTGGTTTTTCCACTTTTTTTATTTTAAAAGTTGTTATTTTATATTTAATAAAATCAATAAATCAATTATTTGAAAAAAACATTTTCTCCTTTATTTATAAGGCAATAAAATGTTTAAGCTTTAGTTTATTTAATTATTTTTCATTAATTTATTTTTTTATTTTATATTTTTTTTTATTTTTTTCTGTTTTTTATTTTTTTTTTTTTTTTTTTTTTTTTTTTTTTTTATTTTTGTAAATTTTATTTTTAATTTTAATTTAAATAAAAAAATATTTTTTAACGAAAATTTTTTAAATATTGTCTTAAAAATCCTTTCGCCAAAATTCGACATTTATTTAATCATAATCGTTTGTTAAATTTATCTATGCATGATATAATAATCTCATAAGGAAAAAGAAATGCTTGAAATTTTTAATTTGATAAAAAAGTATAACGAAAAGGTCGCTGTCGACAATTTGTCTTTAACTGTGCCAGATGGAACTATCTGTGCTTTCATTGGTCCAAATGGCGCTGGAAAAACCACCACGCTAAAATCAATCGCAGGCATAATCGACTTTGAAGGTCAAATCTTGATAGACAAGATTGATGTTTCCCTGCATCCTATGGAAGCAAAGAAAATACTTGCCTATGTACCAGACAATCCTGACCTTTATGAACATCTAAAGGGAATAGGCTATCTCAATTTCATCTGCGATGTCTTTGGCATTGAAAATGCTGAGCGCAAAGCGCGAATTGAAGTCTATGCAAAGCGTCTTGGCATCTATGACGATCTTTCTTCTTCAATATCTTCCTATAGTCATGGCATGAAGCAAAAACTTGCACTTGTAAGTGCGCTTATTCATGAACCAAAACTGCTACTACTCGACGAGCCTTTCGTTGGACTTGATCCTGTTTGCAGTCACGAATTTAAACTTATCATGAGAGAGCTTGCAGATAGCAAGGTGACCATTTTCTACTCGACGCATGTACTCGATGTGGCAGAAAAGATCTGTGATAATGTTGCAATTATAAAAGAAGGCAAACTTGTTGCCTATGACACTATGCAAAACATAACAAAAAATGAAGGGCTTGAACAGGTGTTCCTAGAAATGGCAAGCGAAAGCGAGGATAAAACAGATGAAAGTCGCAATTGATTTGACCATTATTTATATTAAGCAAACCCTGTCACAGATGCTTAGTAGTCGTAAGAGCAAACTTGGCAAAAATTTGTTTTTTATTGGCGCTATGTTTTTAGTGGTAGTCTTTGCAATTGGCTTTGCTTTCTATGGCGTGGCTGAGCAGTTTAGTGCAATAGGTCAAGGAGAACTTGTACTTTTTGTTGGACTTTTATTTTCAATCTTTACAAGCCTTTTAGTCAATGTAAACGATGCACAAAACTATTACTATAAAAACAAGGACTATTCCTTTTTATCGTCACTGCCGATAAGGCAAATATATGTAATTCTTGCAAAATATTTTTCGGCATACTTTATATCTTTTGTCTATAGTTTCGTGATAGTATTCCCTGCCTATGTAGTCTATTTTATATTCAATCCTGTCACTGTGCCTGCGGTACTGTATGGCATAGTTGCACTGTTTTTGCTTCCAACCTTCTCCCAACTTGTCGGCTCTATATTTGCCTCGATTATAAACCTTATAACTATCAAATTTAAAAACAGGACCCTTGTCAGTAATATTCTCACGATTATTTTTACAGTCGCACTGATCGCCTTCATCTTTATATCGTCAAACTCTGATCTTATGACAAATCTCTTTACCTCAGGCATTCCTCTTTGGGTAAAGATCATATTCAGTCAAGACTATTTTCTATATTCGGCAATGACAAGCGGTTTTGTAATCGATTTTGTAATCTTCTTGGCAATCTCAATCGCTTTTGCTTGCATAAGTATAGGACTGATTACTATCAGTTATAAAAAGATCAACACAAAAATGCAAAGTGCAAGCAGTGGCAATCGAAAAAAGGCTCTTTCATTCAAACAAAATTCTATAACCCTTTCGCTTATGAAAAAGGAAGCACATTCTTTCTTCTCAAGCGCGGTCTATATGATAAACTGTCTTAGCGGACTTTTCCTTTTGATAGCACTGGCTGTCACGCTATCAATCGCAGGCAATAATATGGCACAAAGCAATGTCTTGCCAAGCGAGCTGATCGCCTGTCTTTATGCATTTTCGGCAAACATGGTAGTTGGCATGGTCCCGCCGAGCGCAAGTTCTATCTCGATTGAAGGCAAAAAATTTCTTTTGCTTAAATCACTGCCAATCTCGTTTGAGAAATTAAGTATATCAAAAATATTGTTTTCATTCTTGATGTCACTACCATTCATAGTGATTTCCAACATAATTTTTGTGTGTGTCTTTCCACTGCCCGCCACCACGATTTTGATGATCTTTCTAGTAACAATTCTATCATCTCTCACCTTTTCTGTCTTAGGTTTTATCTTGAATTTAAAGTGGCCACGAATGAACTGGCAAAATCAAACTCAAGCGGTCAAACAAGGGCTTAGCGTATTTTTAACAGTTGCGATCGGCTTAGTAAGCAATCTAATACCAATCCTTCTTTACTTTTTCCTTTATTTTGAGATAGATGCGGTTTTAGGCATAGACCTATTTATCCTTATATATCTCGCAATTCTCCTGATTGTACTTGCAAGTCTAATACTCCTGCTTGCAAAAAAAGGCAAAAAGATGTACACAAAGATATATTGATTTTTAATTTAAAACACTCTCGTGATTTTACACGAGAGTGTTTTGTTATTATAATTGTACATTTTGAGTCTTTTCACTATTTTCCCTATTTAATTTCGCACGGAGTTTGCTTGCTTTGTCAACCTTCAACTTCATGACCTGCTCAGTGAGTTTTGAGTTTTCTTGCTTTATCTTCAAAAAACTTTCTTTAAGAAGTCTTATCTGTCTATCCTTGTTTGATAGTTCTTGAAGTGCAAGTCTTAAATCGCTGTTTGCTTTCTTAAGCGCCTCGTCATTTTTCGCATTTGCCGTTTCTTCAGCACTTCTTTTTACAAGTCTTACAAGTCCCATGAAAAGTGCTTGAAGTTCACTTTCACTGATAAGGGTCTTCTTTTTTGCAAACTTGATTATATTGTCTTGCGACTGATCATGTGATTTTTGCTTTGCAAGATAGTTGCGATACTTGTTTTGATAACGAAGCATAAGCGAGATATCTCCATTTGATAGTTTAAGGCAGGCACTTCGAACAGACTGCCCACTTTTTACAAGCCTGTCTATATCTTGCAAGAGTTTATCCTGTTCTTTTTCACCAAAATAAACAATTTCATTTTTCTTGTGTTTATTTAAGTCTATACCAAGACGCGCAAGTCTTTTTGCGTCATTTTTTAATCTATCTACTTCCATATAGTAATAGTTGCGCACGCTGTTTGGCTTTCTCGCATACTTTTTTGCATGCAAGATAAAGGCATCTTTAAGCGATTTGTTTTGATCCTTTATAGTTTCAACCGCTTTAAAAAGATCTTTTACTTCTTGATTTTTCCATATTCCTTTCATCATATTTTCATCTCCTTGACAAGTTTATAGACTAAAAAATTTGCTTTTATTCAATAAAAAATTAAAAAAATAGAGAATTTTGTATGTTTTTAAAGAATGAATTTGATATTTTTTAATAAATCTTTAAATATTTTAATTTTTAGGCTTTGGATTTCACGTTGTCTTTAGCCCGTCCTAAAGCAACTTTAAGTATATTGTGAAAAAACTCTTCATAGATTATAACTATGAAAAAAATCAAGATATATTCGCCCTATTCATGCCTTATTAAACAGGGCCCTAGTCAAATTGAGATCGAGCCAAGTGAATATGTGTACCTTGAAAGTGATCTCCTCCCCATACAGGTCTATCCACTAAAAGTCAGTAGCAAAAGCTATGCTTTCGAGATAGACTCTCTTTCTAGTGATGGTAGATTTTTTAGAATTGCCGAGCATAACGGAGAAATTTTGATATTTCTTTTAGGCGGACTTTTAACCGAAAATGTAAATATATATAACTTTTCCTATCTTGACTATAATTCCGCTTTGGAAGTTTATCCAAATCATCTTATCTTTGCAACCGATAGACATAAAAAGATCGTATACCTGCAAAACAAGATTGAAAAGATAGAAATAGGCAATTTTAAATTTATCGACTATATCAAATTTTCATGTGGCGAAACCCAAACACTTGTATGCTACAATGTCAAGACGAATAGGGCTAAAACTTTTGTAGGTAAAGAGATCGCCATCACCGAGAATGGTTTTCGTGTTGAAAGCGAAGAAGATGGCTTTTATAACAATATGACTAGAAGCTACTATATCGATGACGACGGGTTAAAATCGCAAAATCAAACCTATGTTTTGTCTGATCAAAAACTGCCTGATAAACTTATTTCTCTTAATTTTATCATTCATATCAAAAATCAAAACTTTGATGATGCGCTAAAACTTTTATCTCCAAATCTCCGCAAGACTATAGATAGTGAAAGTCTTAAACAGTATTTTGGAAAACTTGACTATGTATATATGATCGATGGTGAATCGGCATTTGCAATCAAGGATGGAAAAAATATAATTTACACCTTCAAAATAAAAGATGGAAAGATAGAGGAAATTTACGACAATCAGTAGTATTTATTGTTAAAATTTTATTTTTTAAATAAATTCATTAAATTGCATATTGACTTTTTGTTTATGTTTTATATAATATATATATATAAATGGAAGAGAAATCAAATATGCACATAGAAATAGCAAATGTTTTACATTTAAATGCAACTATTGGCAGTATTAAACAAACAAGCTCCGCTTTTTTAGGTAAAGCTGATATTTATATAAAAGTAACAGACTCCGCTTTCGCTTGCCTATTTTAAGGCAATGGTGAAATTGCGGGGTTTTTGCTTGTTAAGTTGTATTACAAACCATTTTTATGCAAATAAATTTAAAGGAGGAGAGAATTATGAAACAAGACGAATTAAATAAAAAACTTTTTGATGCGGTTTCAGGCAATAGAATTTCAGAAATTGAGCAACTTTTAAAACAAGGTGCGGACGTCAACGCAAAAACTGAAAATGGCTGGACTCCGCTTTATTGTGCTTCGAATTGGAATCGAATCGACATTGCTAAGCTTTTAATTGAAAATGGTGCGGATGTAAATGCTCAAAATAAAAATGGCTGGACTCCGCTTCATGAGGCTTCGTATTGGGATTATGTCGGCATTGCTAAACTTTTAATTGAAAATGGTGCGGATGTCAATGCAAAGAATAAAAATGGAGAGACTCCACTTTATTGGGCTTCGCGTTGGAATCAAATCGGCATTGCTAAGCTTTTAATTGAAAATGGTGCGGATGTAGATGCTCAAAATAAAGATGGTTGGACTCCGCTTCATCAGGCTGCTTTTCGGGGCAAAATTGATATTGTAAAAGTGTTGATCGAAAACGGTGCCGATCCATTTATTAAAAACATAAACGGCAAAACAGCCCTAGATTTGTGCGAAGATAAGGCAATTCGAGAAATACTTGAAAAACACATGAAAGAATATAATCAAACAATAGATGAAACAAAAAATAACGAATACTCAATTTTCAATAACAATTTGCTAGACGCTGTATTCAATAGTGACTTGATCGAGGTCAAAAAATGTGTATTTAGTGGAAAATATAATATAGATGTCCAAGATGACAAGGGCTACACTCCACTTATGTATGCAATTATGGATCATAATTTTGATATTGTAGAGTTTTTAGTAGATCATGGCGCAGATATCAATCTTTGCAACTTTAAAGGTCAATCTCCGCTCAAGATTGCCTATAAATATGATGACGAAAAGATCGCATCCTATCTGTTAGAAAAAGGAGCAATTGATAAGAATCTAGAAGATAAAAAAGAAAATACATCTAACAAAAATATTTGGTAAAAGGAGCAAATATGAAACAAGAAAAGTTAAATGAACAACTGTTTAAGGCAGTCAAAAGAAAAAGGTCTTTTGTAATTAAGTTGCTTTTAAAACAAGGTGCAGATGTCAATGCAAAAGATAAAAATGGCTGTACTCCACTTCATCAGGCTTCTAATAAAGGTTTTCCCGAAATTGTAAAACTATTAATTAAAAATGGTGCGGATGTCAATGTAAAGGATAAAAATGGCTGGACTCCTCTTCATGAGGCTTCGTTTTGGAATCAAATCGGCATTGCTAAGTTTTTGATTGAAAATGGTGCGGATGTCAATGCAAAGGATAAAGATGGAGAGACTCCACTTTATTGGGCTTCCAAAAATGGTTATGCTGATATTGCAAAACTTTTAATTGAGCATGGTGCCGATGTCAATGCAAAAGGTCACAATGGATCGACACCGCTACATTGGGCTTCGTATTGGGATCTTGTCGGCATTGCTAAGCTTTTAATTGAAAATGGTGCGGATGTCAATGTAAAGGATAAAAATGGCTGGACTCCACTTTATCTGGCTTCGTTTTGGAATCAAATCGGCATTGCTAAGTTTTTGATTGAAAATGGTGCGGATGTAGATGCTCAAAATAAAGATGGTTGGACTCCGCTTCATCAAGCTGCTAATAAAGGTTTTCCCGAAATTGTAAAACTATTAATTAAAAATGGTGCGGATGTAAATGTTAAGAGTTTGTCTGGGGTTACTCCACTTCATGAGGCTGTTGGTGAAGGATGTTACGACATTGCAAAATTGCTGATTGATAATGATGCGGATGTAGATGCTCAAAATAAAAATGGTTGGACTCCGCTTCATCAGGCTGCCTTTTGGGGCAAAATTGATATTGTAAAAGTGTTGATCGAAAACGGTGTCGATCCATTTATTAAAAACAAGTATGGCAAAACAGCCCTTGATTTGTGCAAAGATAATACAGTTCGAGAACGACTCAAAAAATACATGGAAGACTATGAATCTATATTGGAAGAAATAACGAAGGAAAAAGAATATTCTGTTTTTGGTGAGCCTCTACTTGACGCTACATACAATAGCGACTTGATCGAGGTCAAAAAATGTGTATTTAGTGGAAAATACAATATAGATGTCCAAGATGACAAGGGCTACACTCCGCTTATGTATGCAATTATGGATCATAATTTTGATATTGTAGAGTTTTTAGTAGATCATGGCGCGGATATAAACCTTTGCAACTTTAAAGGTCAATCTCCGCTTAAGATTGCCTACAAATATGATGACGAAAAAATCGCATCCTATCTGTTAGAAAAAGGTGCAACTGATAAGGTTATTGAAAATAAAAATAATAATGATATCAATAGATATTAAAAGGAAATAAATATGACACAAGATGAATTAAATCAAAAGTTATTTGATGCAGTTGAAAATGGAAACATAAATGAGGTTGAATCTCTTTTAAATCAAGGGGCTAATGTGAATGCACGAAATAAAGATGGCACAAGTCCGATCCATATATCCGCTATGAAAGGAAATCATGACACTGCCAAACTATTAATAGAAAATGGCACTGATGTGAATATAAAAGATAATCTTGGCTGGACTCCTCTTTATTGGGCTACTCTTAGAGGAAATAATGACATTGGTAAGTGCCTAATTGAAAATGGTGCGGATGTCAATGCAAAGGATAAAGATGGCTGGACTCCACTTTATTGGGCTTCGCGTTGGAATCAAATCGGCCTTGCTAAGCTTTTAATTGAAAATGGTGCGGATGTCAATGCAAAGAATAAAAATGGAGAGACTCCACTTTATTGGGCTTCGCATTGGAATCAAATCGGCATTGCTAAGTTTTTGATTGAAAATGGTGCGGATGTCAATGCAAAGGATAAAGATGGCTGTACTCCACTTCATGATGCTTCGTATTGGAATCAAATCGGCATTGCTAAGTTTTTGATTGAAAATGGTGCGGATGTAGATGCTCAAAATAAAGATGGTTGGACTCCGCTGCATTGGGCTGTTTACAAAAAAAGTTATAAACTGCTAAATTTGTTGATCGAAAATGGTGCTGATCCATTTATTAAAAACAAGGATGGACAAACTCCTCTAGACTCATGCAATAATGAT
>CALVNK010000017.1 GCA_944349615.1 uncultured Clostridia bacterium | reverse complement strand
TGATAGAAAAACTGTGTATTTGTGCTATCGGAAGGAAGGGATGTTGGATTTAGTTGAAAAGTTTTGGTAGCCGTCAATATTATATCATCCATTTCGATATTTTCTGCATCACGCTCTACATAGAGAGAGATCTGTTTAATTATCTTTTCCTCGGGATTTTTGTCTATACTAACCTCAATTATGGTATTCCCGCCACCAAGAGCATAAATGTAGCCACTACTATCTACTCTGGCAACAGTCGTATCAAGGCTTCTAAAAGAAACTTGAGTGTTGTAGATCTCGGTTGGCACTGTCTGATAATCAATTAAATAACTATCGCCCATCTTTAAATTCAATGACAACGGCTCTAAAATTAAATCTTGTGCATACCCATCAGTATATGTGATCGATATATCTTGACTAAAGCCTCCACTTACAGTGGTCACTGTTACGACAGCAGTGCCTGCCTTCTTAAATGACACAACTCCAAGTTCATCTATAGATGCGATCGTGTCATCACTGCAAGAATATGTTACATCTTTAATTGATGCGTTGCTTGGCATAATAGTATATTCTATTTGATAATATGATTTTGAGGTTATCACCTCACTTTCAGAAAGTGTAATTGAAGTGACAGGATTGACAACAGTGATATCTATTGTATCGGTAAAACCACCATCTTCTGTAGTCACCATTATAGTTGTAACGCCCGCCTTTAGACCAAGCACAAGACCATTTAGTCCTACCCTTGCCACCTCTTCATTGCTACTTGAATATGTAACCGCTTTATTGATAGCCTCATTGGGAAGAACGTTTGCAACTAGTTGAACACTTTGCCCTACATCAATTTGAGTAGATGGGCTTGTGAGGATAACTTGATGAACTTTGTCATCAGTCACATAGAAAGAACAACTTGCTCGTCTATTGCCATCCATAGAGGTTGCTATAATGTGACCTTCGCCGAAACCAACAAATGTAACATTGCCGTTGACGTCAACGCGTGCCACCTCTTCATTATCACTCGACCAAATGACATCTTTATTCGTAGCATTTGTTGGATAGATGGTATAATCAAGATGCAGAGTATCATCTACATTTGCTGTAATGGAGGTTTGACTGAGCGTTATACTTTCTACAGCAATAAAGGCATCACCAATAACAACTGATATGGTGAAATTGACAACAAGTATTATCACGATTGGCAATGCAACCATTAAAAAAATCATTAACTTTTTCATTATAACTCGATACTCCTATACCTTTTCTCTAACTTATAGAATAATGTGAAAATTTCAATTGCCATATATGGGACGCCAAATCCATATAGAACTAGATACATTGAAGGTACACTGACAAAGAATGAGATTGCTATGCAGGCAATACCAATAACCATTGCGATTATAAATCCTATTCCAATGCTAGAATTTATATTTCTATTAGTGGCGGTTACCTCCCCGCCGTCAAGAAAGTAAAATTGTGGTCTTTTTATATCAATGGAAATTGATGAACAAATATTTCCTACTATAATCATACTGACACTAAGTGCAATTAAAAGCGCAGATATGTAATCTATGAAATTTGCAAAAGCCAAAATGAAGGTTGATATAAAAATTGCAGGAACTGAAACTATAAGATACATCAAAAACTTAATTAAAATTTGTTTTGAATACTTAACAGGTATCAACTTTGTATGGAAGAAGTTTTCTCCTTCTCGCGTCACCGAAGTTGCCGCAAAGGATGTACCCATGCTTAAGAACATAATAAGAACAAGCACTATTATCCCGGGTAATACTCCCGCACCTATTTGTGCAACTCCAATACTCGATGCAATTTCGCTTGAGAAATAAACCATAAGAGGAGTTGTCGCAACAACGGTGAGATATTGAAAAGAATAGTTTGGCGATCTAAATATATTTGTAAACTCTCTAAAGAAAAGCGCACTAGTTGTAGATCTAGATTTAATTTTATAGTTGTTTTTAAAGGCCTTCAATCCTTTTTCGTTGTTGGACAGTATTATTTTAAGATATATTTTGTCTGCAAATATGAATATAACCAAAAGCAATACACAAATAAAACCAATATTTACAAGCATGCTAGGAATAAAATCATATAGTAAAAGACTATTTTTGAAAAGTACCGCAAAAACAAGATTGTTTGCAAATTGCTTTATGTTAAATATTGTATTATCAGAGAAAATATTAGTTATGTCACTACTGTCTAGAATTTGCAATATGAATTTTAAACCATATACATAAATTGTAAAACCAAGTGCAAGCGAAACTATATATAAGACGAACATGACAATAAATTTGTTTTTAAGATAGCCCGCCATATACATTGCTGGCACTGAAAACAATAATGCAAATAGGAAAGGAATACAAGGTAAAAAAATCATATTTGGCAAGAGCATTAGATAGAACCCAATCCCCTGCATAGTTCGAACACCATATAATATAAACACGGGAAGCGCAAGTATAGTGGTGAAAACAAGTTCATAGAGAAATAAATATACAATCTTTGCAAGGAAAATCATTTTCCCGCTGACAGGAAGCTTAAGCATGTTAAAATCAGTCTTAAAATAAAGAGTCTTTGTTGTTATACTTATTCCAAACAAAAGTTGCACAATTGAAATGATGAAAACATAATATACAATAAATTCGTGGCTAAGGTTTGCTTCAAGGCATACTGACAGGATTTGATTTAATGCATATATTATAAGTGCGACAACAGCCCCTAGCCCAATAATAATCAAAAGCCATTTGCGAATGCGAGAAAAAAGCGAAGCGTCCTTATTGCGTTGCCCACTTGTATAAAACTCTAGTTTTAATAATGTCAAAAATTGGCTCACTTTTTCTCCTATTATTTATCTCATTTATTATTTCAACTTAATAACTTTTATGTATATTTTTTGTTTCTGTTCAAGTTCTATCGTTTGTTTTGACAATTTCGTTTACTAAATTTATCTTTTCAGCTTCACATTGAGAAATGTCGCTTAGATTATTTTCGCTCTTTTCTTTGATTTTAGAGTGTTTTCTTTCTATTTTCTCTTGCTTTTTCTTTGCTTTACGCTCTTTTTTCAGTTGTTTTTCATCATATTTTATGACCTTTGCTCTATCCTCACGAGTTAAATTCAAGAAATAGTCTTCTAGGCTCACCTCACTCTTAGTGGCAAATTCTTTTAGGTCAATTATCTCCATAAGTTGTCCATGATTCATAATGCCAACTCGATCGCATAATTTCTCGACCATATCGATATTGTGTGACGAGAAGAAAACTGTATTTCCCTTTTTCTTATGCTCTATCATGTAGCCTTTAATTTCGGCAATACTCTGCGGATCAAGTCCCATAAGAGGTTCGTCCAAAACCCAAAACTTAGGATTGTGGATAAGTGCGGCAATAATACATATCTTTTGCTTCATACCATGAGAATATGATCTGATTTGCTTATCTATTGCATGCGACATATTGAAAAGTCTTGCAAATTCGTCAAGGCGTTCTTTCAAAGTATCCTTATCTACACGATAGATATTGCCCATATAGTTGACATATTCTTTGCCCGTCAAATTTTCATAGACAGCATGATTATCTGGCACATATCCAATGTTAAGTTTAGCATTGATTGGATCTTTAGCAATATCATGTCCGCATACAAGAATACTGCCCTCATCAAAAGGGAGAAGCCCTGTCATACATTTGATTGTTGTACTTTTCCCTGCACCATTTTTTCCTAAAAAGCCAAAAATCTCGCCCTCATTGATGACAAGATTCAAGTTTTTAACTGAGTAAAAATCAGAGTTTTTATATTTTTTCGTCAAATTTCGTATCTCTAACATGTTTAAAATCCTTAAATTCCTTATTTATTATACCACGCCTGCTCTTCATAGTCAATAGTTTTATTTTATTATTATATAATTTTATATATAATATTAATAAACTTATATATACTTAAAAAATTTTATCAATATAATTTAGTGCTGTGAAATATAATCATTTTTAACTTTCATAAAAAATTATATATTTTATTTTTATATTTTATTTTTGTTAAAAAATTTTATTATCTCGTGACAATTTTATAAAAAAATGCTATACTTTAAAGGGAGATAGATATGAAAATTGTACTTGCATCAAATAATAAACATAAAATTGAAGAAATTTCAAACATAATGAAAGGGTATGAAATTTTGCCTATGAGTGAAGTTGGCTATAATGACGATATTGAAGAAAATGGCACAACTTTTTATGAAAATGCACTTATAAAAGCAAAGGCTGTCTATGAATTTTTGAAAAATAAAAATAAAGATTATATCGTTGTCAGCGATGACAGCGGACTTTGTGTTGAAGCACTAGATGGCAGACCGGGAATTTATAGTGCTAGATATTCTGGTGAGCATGGAAACCATAAAGAAAATCGCAAAAAACTTTTAAGCGAAATGAAAGATAAGAAAAATCGAAATGCCTATTTTAATTGCACAATGGTGGCAATCTTGCCAAGTGGTGAGATAATAGAAGCCGTTGGTCGCACTTATGGTGAAATTATGACTGAAGAGAAAGGCTCTAACGGCTTTGGCTTTGATAGCCTATTTTACTATCCACCTTTCAAGAAAACTTTTGCGCAAATTCAAGAAGAAGAAAAAAATTCTGTTTCGCATAGATCAAAAGCCTGCCATGCACTCTTTGATAAATTAAAAAAAATCGACAAATTTTAAACATTAAAATTCTTAAAAAAATCGACAAAATAGTCGTTAAAATTCTTAAAAAATCGAAAAAAATAAAAATTCAAGATGATTATACAATAAAAAATTTATCAAAAATCTATTCATTTCAATAAAAATTTAATATAATTAAAAGTCCTTTTATATTTAAAAATTTATCAATAATTTAATGAAAAACGCTTAAAAATGCAGTTTTTTCGCAATTTTTAAGCGTTTTTTTGATTTTTTTAGTTAATTTGTGTTAATTAAACAATGAAATTGATAATCTTGTTTGGCACATAGATTGTCTTTTTTACATTGCCTAATTCAATTAAATTTTTCGATTTTATCTGTGACACTATTTCATCTTGAGTGCTGTCACGAGAAACCTTGATAGTTGTCCTGAATTTTCCATTGACCTGAATTGGCAAACTTATTTCATCTTCAACAATCTTGCTTTCATCATATTCCGGATAAGATTGATCAAGTATATCTTGACCAAACACCATTTCATACATTTCGCTTGTGATGTGCGGAGCAAGTGGGTTTAGAACAATCAAGAATTGTCTTAATTCTTCTCTTGTAATAAATCCATCTTCTTTTATTTTCTTTAAGAAAATCATACATGCAGAGATTGCAGTGTTTAACTTTAAGTTCTCATAATCTTCGCCGGTTTTCTTGATGAGTTTGTTAAGTTCGACAATATGCTCTTTACTTACATCGTCACCCTTTATCATATCTTGCAATTTCCAAACTCTGTCCACAAAGTTTGTAATTCCTTCAATTCCTTTAAATGACCATATACAGTTATCCTCATATCCAGCAAGGAAATGTACATGCAGTCTTGCAACATCTGCGCCATACTTATCGATGACCTCGAGTGGAGAAACGCCATTTTTAGAACTTTTGCTCATCTTTTTGCCTTCGCTGTCCAAAATAAGTCCACTTCCCATCTTTCTTACAAAAGGATCACGAGTTGGAACAGCGCCTATCTCATACAGGAAATTTTGCCAGAAAAATGCATACAGTACGTGTCTTGTGATGTGTTCTGTACCACCTGTATAGCAATCAACACTACCCCAGTATTTCAGTTTTTCATAGTCTGCAAGTGCCTTGTCATTGTGTGGATCAATATATCGAAGCCAGTACCAACTTGAACCTGCCCAGTTTGGCATTGTGTCAGTTTCGCGCCTTGCCTTTCCGTGACATTTTGGACAGGTACAATTTACAAAACTGTCAATCTTTGAAAGTGGCGAATCGCCTTGTGCATTTGGAAGATAGTCCTTTGTTGGAGGCAAGAGAAGCGGAAGTTCGCTTTCATCAAGTGGTACGATACCACAGTGATCGCAGAACACAATAGGGAAAGGTTCTCCCCAATATCTCTGTCTATTGAATGACCAGTCTTGCATCTTGTAATTTACTATTTTCCTGCCAAAGCCCTTGTCAATAACCATTTGAGCCATCTTTGGCTTTGCAGAAAGTACATCCATACCTGAAAACTCGCCAGAATTTACCATCTTTGGATTTGACACAAGGTATTCACCTTTCTCAACTGCTCCCTTAGAGCAATCACCCTCAATTACCTGCTTCATAGGAATATTAAAACTTACAGCAAATTCATAGTCACGCTGGTCGTGACATGGAACAGCCATCACCGCACCAGTACCATAGCCATTGAGTACAAAGTCAGCAATATAAACAGGCACAAGCTCGTCAGTTACAGGATTTTTTGCATAGATCCCTTTAAGGATACAGCCCGTCTTGTCTTTTACCTGGCTCATTCTATCAAATTCACTTCTAAGCGCGGTCTTTTCCTGATATGCACGCACCTCGTCCATATTTTGTATAGATGATGATAATTTTTCAATAAGTTCGTTTTCTGGCGCAAGCACTACAAAGGTTATACCATAAACAGTTTCTATACAAGTTGTAAAAATCGATAGATCTTCTTTTTTATTGCCATTTTCGTCATATAAGCCGAGATCGAATTCAATTCCTTCGCTTCGACCTATCCAGTTTCTTTGCGCTTCCTTAAGGTTTTCCGCCATGGTGATATTATCAATATTCTTAAGCAACTTTTCAGAATATTCTCTCATCTTCAAGAACCAAACATTCCTATTTACTTGTATGACATCGTTTCCGCATCTATCACATTTTCCGCCCTGACTATCTTCGTTTGAAAGCACAGTCTGGCAGTGAGTACAGAAATTGACCTTGCCAACCTTTTTATATGCTTTATCGTGTTTGAATAGTTGCAGGAAGATCCATTGTGTCCACTTATAGTACTCTGGACTGCTTGTACAGATGGTCCTTGAATAGTCGAAAGAAAGACCTATCTTTTTAGATTGATCTAGTACAGTCTTCATACCATCTTCTACAAACTTATGCGGATCAATGCCATGTTTGATTGCAGCGTTTTCAGCAGGAAGTCCAAAGGCATCTCCACCTATTGGGAATAACACATTGTAACCTTTGAAACGCTTATATCTTGCAAGAGCATCGGCTGGAACTGTACCTTTTAGGTGTCCCATGTGCAGATTGCCACTGATATTATAAAATTCATACAAAACATAATACTTAGGCTTTGTTGGATGAAAATCTACCGCTTTAAGCCGTGGATCATTTTCCCAACGCTTTTGCCATTTTTCTTCTATCGTTTTAAAATCATAACTTGCCATAAATAAACTCCTTTTTTAAATATAGCACAAATTATCAAATTTGCAAAGAGTTTTGTTATTTAATTATGACAATTTTTTATTATTTACATATTATCTATTGTTTTGAAAGTCTACAATAAAATCTCTATAATTAAAATGCATTTAATTTTGTTCTGCTTTACAATCAATCTGAAATGTGCTATATTAAATAAAGAGAATATGTGAATAATATTTATCTATTTTAAAATATATTCTTCAAAAATATTTAACCAAAGCATAATGCAAATATTCCGATTTTTTAATTATTTTTATCAAAAATATTTAAAAATTCCATGAAAAATATAAAAAAATCACTAAAAATCATTAAAAAATCTTAATTTTTATTAAAATTTATTTAATTTTAACCAAAATAAAGATATTGACTAACCACCTTCTAAGGAGAAAATATGAAAGTAAAATCTTTGAAAAATATGACAATACTTGTATTGTTTTTATCTATACTCGGTCTATTTCTACTTTCTTTTTTTACATATAATAGAAATTACACAAATGGCGATTTTGACTCATTCTCTCAAGACGCTTTAAATCTATTAAAAAATTACACTTTTGACGATGATATAATCATTCCAACCGATAGTCTTGAAAAATCTGGCACAGATTACATGATAAACCAAAGTGATCTAGAAGATTATTTCGACATAAGTGTTGAAAATGATAATGACGAATATATTTTTTCTAATAATCTTGGTAAAGTCACTTTAAATAGTGATATGCAAACTATAACAAGCAGTTCTAAAACCGATATCTCACTTGTAAAAGCCTTTGTAAAGTCTGGACAGTTATATCTTCCTGTTAAAAGCATTACTCAAAGTCTAGGATATATAGTACAAGAAGAAGACAATAGTTTGAATTTTGAAAATCCATATTCATCTATGCGTCTTATTGTTCAAAGTGAGTCGAAGATTGATGATATAAATGCAACCGAGATAGTATGTGGATACAAAGATTACTACATCCTTCAATATGATACAATTCAAGATGCGTTAAATGCTTACAATCAATTATCTCAAGAAAGCGATATAAAAGTCACCTTTGACACAAGAGTAAGTGCCTCTGAAATCAATCAAAACCAAGAAAATATAATAAAAAACAGCAAAAATTACGCGAAAAACACTATAAAAACAGCAAATTATCAAAATTCAAGCAATATTTTAAATAATCAAAATTCGCTTTCATCCACGCAAATAAGCGATAATTCGTATATAACTTGGGGAGCAAGCGCAAGTGCAATTGATAGTTATTCTAGTTTCTTACAGCAGTATATCGGCACTTCAAATTTGCGAGAAGTGATTGTCGCTGTGCTTGACACAGGGCTTGACAGTGATCATCCTTGGTTTACAAATCGAGTGGCAAGTGGCGGAGCAAATTATTCAACATCACAATCTACCTCTACATATCCCTATGAAGACGCATTTGGTCATGGCACTCATGTTGCTGGTACAATCGTTGATCTTACATATTCAAATGTAAAAATTTTACCTATAAAGGTGTTGGGCGATGATGGAACAGGCTCTAGTATCAGTATAATTCTTGGTATGCAATATGTGATCAATCTTAAGAGTGAAGGACAAAATATATATGCAATGAATATGAGTTTAAATGGTTATTCTTCCGATATATATAATCCTTATGAACAAGTTATCCAAGATGCATACAATGCGGATATCTTAACTATTGTATCGTCAGGTAACGATGGAGCAAATGTTGAGAATTACACGCCAAGCAATGTCGAACTTGCCCTAACCGTTGGCGCAATAGGCGTTGATGGAAATGGCTTCTATAGGCCGTACTGGTCAAATTATGGAGATTTTGTTGATATAGTCGCTCCTGGTTGCAGTATTGAGAGTGCATATATTGGAGGCGGAACCATGACAATGGATGGAACATCTATGGCTGCTCCTCATGTGACGGGTGCTGTCGCACTTATCCTATCAAATCCAAATCAAAGTATTGATCCCGATGAAATTGTAAATAAATTGACTCAAGGTGCGCTTGACATGGGAGCAGATGGCAAAGATGTGTACTATGGTTATGGTATGCTAAATATTGAATATGCATATTGCGATCTAGTAGGCAGTGTAAATTTCAGCGTTTCTGAAAGTGAACAGGACGCACCTTTCACCCTATCGCTATCTTCAACACTTGCAGGCTCTGTGATATATTATACTATAGATGGCTCCACTCCAAATCTAACAAATGGCATTGTATATGATGGAGAAATTATCATTGATAAGTCACTTCAAATCAAGGCGCGTGCATTTTACTTTTCATCTGGCACAATAACGAAAGTCAGTCAAATTGCTCAAAAAACCTATGTGATAAATGGTAATGACATTGAAAATGCCTATTCTGTAAATGAAGACGGCGTGCTTGTAAGTTACAATGGAGTGCTTACAACAGTAAATGTGCCTAGTGAAATAAACGGAATTAAGATAATTTCAATTGGCTCTTACGCATTTTCAAGTACTCCTGTCACAGAAATCAACTTACCTGACAGCGTTACCTTGATTTCAGATTATGCCTTCACATCTCTTGAAAGCCTTGAATATATCTATGCGCCAAGCGTTTCACGAGTTGGTCTATATGCATTTGCAGATTGTATAAATTTAAGTGCTGTAAACAATTCAAACTTCCCATCCCTTGTGACGATCGATAGTTACGCATTCTTTAATTGCTCGGGATTAGGCGAAGATATAATTTTAGACAATGTGACAACTATAGGCGACTACGCTTTTGATCTTGATGAGAGTCAATCTAAAAATCTAGAGATCATCTCTCTTATTAATGCAACTAAAATTGGCGCTTATGCTTTCCGTGGCTACCAAAGCAAGCAACTGCAGCTTGGTAATGTGCAGATAATAGGCTCTTATGCCTTTGCAGGCAATAACAGTTTGTCATCACTGGATCTTCCAAATCTTAAATATTTAGGAGCAAACGCTTTTGAAAGCAACACTTCACTTTCGCAAGTTACCCTAGAAAATATCAAAACGATTTCATCAAGAGCTTTCTATAATTGTCCGTTGACAAGCGCTGAAATATCTTCCGCCGAGATAATAGGTTCAAATGCTTTCTATAATATGTCTAAACTAACTCAAGTAGACTTGCAACAAGCACGAATAATTGGACAATCAGCTTTCTATGGTACAGGGTTAATCAGTCTTAACGCTCCAAACTTAGAGCAGGTCAATGACTACGCCTTCTCAAGATGCAATCTCAAAACTATAGTTTTGCCATCAGTTATAGAAATCAGGGACAATGCATTCAGTAATAATTCTACTCTTGCACAAGTGACCCTCTCAAGTTGTGTTGATATTATAGATGAAAATGCATTTGATAATATAAGCACGAATGCCACTTTCAACGTATATTCTGGAATTGGCGAAAATTTTGCTCGTGAACATAATTTCACAATCAATCTGCTTGGGCAAAGCACTACATTTGATTACACTATAGAAAATAGTCGCGTCACAATTACAGGAGTGGAAACTAGCGAAAGCACTTTTGAAGTGCCTTCATACATTGAAAACTTACCTGTTTATAGTATCGCGCAAGACGCTTTCAAAAACTGCACGTCTATTCAAACCCTTATTTTACCTGAACTTGAAATTGTTGAAGAAAATGCCTTTGCAAACTGTGAAAATTTGCAGACAATAAGGCTTGAAAATGTAAAAACAATTTCTTCTCATGCCTTTGAAAATTGTATAAATCTTGAAAGCGTGACCATTCCAAACGCTGAAATAATAGGCGACTATGCATTCAATAATTGTCCTAAACTGAAATCGATCTCCCTTGAAAATAGCGTGCAACATATCGGTCAATATGCCCTTGGCTATGAAAACGGAAATATTTTACAAGATTTTCAGATTTTCGGAATACCACAAAGTGAAGCTTATAGATATGCTCAGGAAAATTTTATAACCTTTAATTCGCTTGTTCAAAACCTAACATCATTCTATTTTGAATACTATCATAATCAAGTGAGTGGTCAGGTGGAAATTTCAATCGCACTTGTGGATAAGGCACTATCAGGGAGAATTGTATTACCAGAAAGTTACAACGGCTTCACAATATCAAAGATCGGCGATAACGCTTTTGAGGACTGCTCTTTGATCACAGAAATCATCCTGTCTTCTTCCTTTGTAAATATAGGTAATGATGCCTTTGTTGGTTGCACAAACCTAAAAGCGATAAATCTTGAAAACATCACATCAATTGGTGAGAGAGCCTTTAGAAATTGCTTTAGTCTGGTCGAAATCAATCTTCAATCTTTGACCACCCTATCATCTTACGCATTTCAAAATTGTTATAGCCTTGAATATGCAAACGCCCCACTTCTTACAAATATATCATCTTATTGCTTCAACAATTGCACAAGTTTGAAGAGTATGAATTTGCCACAGGTCACAACGATAAACAACTATGCAATTGAGCATAGTGAAATAGAAATGCTATATCTTCCAAATATCATCACTCTTGGTCAAATGTCACTGCGAAATGTGAAAAATGTAGTTATCGGCAAACATTTTTCCTATGACACTAGAGATTATGCAGTTACTCGCGCTCCTTTCTCCGTAAACACGAACATCTATGGATATTCATCTTCTACCGCTCAAAAGTATGCGCAAGACTATGGAAATACCTTCAATGTAATAGATGAATTTGCTATAACAGATGACTTAGATAATTCATTAAACATAGGTACAAATATGGATTTGACTTTGACAATCAATGCTAGCGGATTTGATCTTAAATATCAATGGTATAAATCAAATAATAATCTATACTTAGGTGAGGCAATAGCAAATGCCAATTCAAATTCATTTAGAGTAGACACATCACAAAATGGCATATATTACTACTATGTTACTATTAGTAATTGGGATGGCAGTTTTGTCAATTCATCTATATGTAGAATAGAGGTTGGTTCGGTATATAAAATTAGTGTGACTATTCAAGGCAACGGCTCGATACTTACAAACTATCCACTTATTGATGGATGGTACTATGTAGGAGTAAATGATGATATCAATTTAAAATTTCAAGCATTGCAAGGCTATCATATAAATTCGATCATACTTGATGGAGTGATTTTGGAAGATGAAAATTTGACAGATGCCATTGAAAATGGTATAAATATTGAAAATGTTGCAGAAAATCACTCGATTTATGTCGAATTTGCTAAAAATTCTTACACAATTACTTTAATTCAAACTGAAGGCGGAACCATCTCACGCGACAAAGATATTTATTATTATGGAGATAGCGCGGTTATAACATTTACTCCAAATGACAATTACTTTGTAAAAAGCATACTAGTTAATGATGAGGAGTATTCACAACTCGATCTTGAAAAATATACAATAGAGAGTGTAGATAAAAACTATACAATCAGTGCAATTTTTGAATACATTGAAAATGTTAGTTTTACTGTAAACTATTATATACAAAATCTAAATGCAGATGATTACACTCTTTATGATAGTGAAGTCAAAACCACAAATTACGCTTTTGATCACATGACAAATGCTGTCCCTATTGAAATTACAGGATTCACTCCTCAAGATTTCGCACAAAAAGAGCTTGCAATCGATGGCTCGACTGTAATAGACATCTACTATACACGAAATAGTTACACATTGACCTTGCACGCAAGTGAAGGCACGGAAAATTTGATAGGAAGCGGAAATTATCAATATTACTCGCCTATTTTAATTTCAGCCGACATCACAGATGGTTATTCCTGGCAAAACTGGACCGATGCAGATGGTAATGTTTTTAATCTCTCGCAAGAATGTTCATTCTTTATGCCAGCAAATGATTTGACTCTTATCGCAACCGCAATGAAAGCAAGTTTTACAATAAACGCATCATCATCTCAAAACGGAACAATTTCTAATGACGGAGAAAAAATTGTACAACGCGGAGATAATATAACTTATTATATAACTGCAAATGAAGGATATACAGTCACTCAGATTTTAATTGATGGAAAACTTATTACAGGTAGTGAATTTGAGGAAATTCTCGAAAATGGTTATTATACTTTTGAAAATATTACAGAAGATCATGATATACAAGTCCTATTTGCTAAACTCACTTATGCTATTACAGTCACGCAAAATGCCAACGGGCAAATTGAATATTATTCTGATATTTATGAATATGGTCAAAATGGTACTTTTGTGATTAAGGCAAATACCGGCTATATTATAAAATATCTTATAATTGATGGTCAAAAAATTGATGTGAATAAACAAGAAACACAATACACCTTTAAAAATATTACACAAAATCATTCTATTTCAGCTGAATATCAATTAGACAATACTCAAAATAATGGCGGTTTCCAAATATTGATTTGGGTTTGTGTAGCTTTAGTGGGTTTGTCAATACTCTCTGTTTGTGCATATTTATATCGTAAAAGGATTTATAATAAATATTAATTTTTGCGATTTTATCAATTTAACCCAATAACAATCTTGATGATAAAAGAAGGCGATTATTTTTGTCTAAGATTAGAATTAAATAATATTATAGCCTTCTTTTTTTACAACAAAAAAAAAATAAAAGTATATTTTTACTTTACAAAATAACTTAAAGTGTAATATAATCTATTTTATGAAAGAGAATAAAAAGCCAGATATAAAGAGAGATAATAAAAAATTATTGATAATTGCATGTATAATTTCTATCATGTTTGTTGCAGGCATACCTATGATTATTTTTGGAGCAACAAATTCGATTATGGCTGTTATGGCTTTAGGCATTGCTTTTGTTGTAATAGGTTTCTATGGCACGCCACTTATATGGATAGCATATGCTGGCAATCGCACATTGAAACGCGTAGTTGATGCAGTACTTGAAGAAAATCTGACAACTAATGAAGAAATTGCATCTCAACTGCAGATGCGCGAAAGAGAGGTAAAAAACCATATTACAAAGGCCATAAACAAAAAATATATTACGGGCTATTTGTATGATGGCAAAAATCTTAGTGCCAACGAAAAAATCCCTGTCAAAAAAACCAAAATTATGCAAAACAGATGCGTCAACTGCGGTGGCACTTTGATAGAAAGGGCAAACGGCTACGAATGTGAATACTGCGGTTCAAAATTTGATAAAAATATATAAATTAAAGTATATTTCAATAAAAAAATCACCTTAAATATTTAACTTGTAAGGTGATTTTTTTGTAGTCATTTTAATTTCTCTTTATGTTTAAATTTATTAATTTTTGATTTTAATTATTTATCATTATTCTCTTTTTCTTGCTCTTCTTGCTTTCGCTGATGATAGTTTTTGTAGCCAACTTTTTGGTTGTCACCTTCATCCCATTTCTTACCGCCTGTAGCCAAGATTGAAATGACAAGGCCTACAGCGACAACAAGGGTGATTATTGGAAGAACAAGGCTCTTAGGAATGGCTATCGCAGATATTAGACATAGTACTGCACAAACTAGCAAGGCAACGCCAAACCATATTTCAAGTTTTTTGAAAGTAGTGGAATTCTTTTGAAATATTCCTTGTAGCAAAAATGCAAGTCCAATTCCACCGCAAATGATCACTCCTGCCCAAGCAAGTGAAAAGTCGCCAAAAGTTTCAGGCACTGTGATGGATAATATCCAGAAAACAACTGCCGTCACAACACAAAGTGCGCCAAACAATTTATAAAATAAATTTTTGCTCATATCTCTCTCCTTCAATATTAATAGCATCTTTATATTTATAATAATAGCATATTTTATGAATATTGCTAAACTTTTTATTAAAATTTACACGATTATTTTAAAATTAGCCGTTTAACTTAAAACTTATAAACTTTTAATCACATTATCGCAACACAACATTATTAGAAACAGGACTTATTTTATCTCCATCCGTCAAGATGATCGATGAAAAATGTTTGTAGTCTCGAACAAGTCCGCCTATCCTAATGTTGACGCTTTCGCGATTTTCATCAGCAGTAAGCACTGTATATTTGCCTGCCAAAAGGTCACCGTTTTCGCCAACGAGATATTCCTTGCCTCTTTCAAGCATTAAATCGCCTTTTTTGAGCGTAACACTCGCCTTGCCACTTTCATCGACTACCACATCATCTTTAGTATATCGAACGCCATCTATAATTTCTAGTTCGTCCGTTCTTTTGCCATCATGCTTATCTTTTCTTCTAATTACATTGATTGCAATTATGGCAATAATCAATATAACAAGAACTACACTGACACATATCAAGGCAATTTCACTCCAAGTCATCTTTTACCCCCCCCCTTTTTTTAATTTATTCGAAAATATCTTTAATTGAAAAGCTTTATAAGTTAATGTCTTTAATGTGATTTTATGAATTTGATATATTTTTAATAACTTTTTCTTAATATTTTAATGTTTTAATGAATTTATAAAAGATAGCCAAGCAAAACAAATGCCACAATAATTAATAAAACGATCAAAACTGTAAAAAATACTTTTCCGCGTGAAACCGGTGTTTTGCCCGCTACACGTCCGTTGAAACCATTTACAAAGAAATTATATAGTTTATTTTTATATGTGTAATGTCCTACATAAATAGGGACGAGAATATATTTGTATGTTTGATTTGAAAAATTTGTTTGGATATTGAGCGATACCTTAACATCATAATCATATTTCTTGAGTATTGCACGCTCAATTCGCTCTTTCATAAGTCGTTGACATTCCTGCCAGCAATCTTCGCCTTCCTTATTGTATGTGCTTGCACTATAGCCAAGCAGATATTCTGGACGATATTCAATTGCGTTGCCTGTTGGAAAAGGCTCCAATTGTCTTATGACATCCATAGATATATTTGATGAGGCTTGAACAAGTAAATCATCAAAATGTTCATCTTGCGTGCCACCTATATAAAAATATCTAGTCCTTTGATCTGCAATTCTTCTTCCATCTACATAGCGATATGTCACATAATTCTTACCAAGTTGACCTTTATAAAAACTTGTTGTATATGCATCAAATGTAAAGACAGGATTATAGATACCATGCAAGTTTTCTGCTTTTGCACTCTGCTTAAATTTCTTTGGTGCGTAAAACTTTTTCTTTACATATTTAATAGCAAGTTGTCCTGCCTTTTCTTTGTCTATTTTGAAAGGAACAACACCTTGTGGTTTTAAGCCTGGCAGTTCTTCTGTTTTTACTATATTCTTTGTACCGCAAAATGCGCAAACATGAGCAACATTTTGATTTTCAATAATCTGTTTTGCCCCACAACTTTCACATCGATAGACCTCTGCCTCATTCCAAACTGAGCCACGCGAGATAAGTTCACTCAAGTTTCTTTCAATAACAAAGTTTACTTCAGTCTTAGGCATATCAAAAATACTGCCACAATATTCACATTTCATCTTTTGAGTTTTAGGATCAAAATATGAGGTACCTTTGCAGTTTGGACACTTGCATGTAGTGACATCGATATTATCTTCGTTATAGATTTTCTCTTCGATTGTTGCCATGATTAAGCCTTTTAAGCAGATTGCTTGTCAAATTCAAAATTTATCAGAAATTTATAGAAATTTGCAAAAATTTAATAAATTTATGCCAAATTTTAGAAATTAACCATTTTTGCTATTTCAATTTTGTACCACACTCTGGACAGAATTTAGCATTCGCCTTAACGGCTGTACTACAATTTGGACAGACATTTGATAATTTGCTTCCACATTCTGGACAGAACTTTGGATTACCGTGAAGAAGAGCATTACAATTTGGACATTGTCTTGATTGACCATGATTTTGATTGTTGACATTGCCGTTATTCTGTGCCATATTTTGCATGTTATTTGCAAATATATTACCAAGGCCCATGCCCATGCCAAGTCCCATGCCAGCACCCATAGTTCCGCCAGCAGCACCTGGATTTTTAGCCGCTTCCTTCATTGCCGCCAAAGTTTCCATCTGAGTATAGACATCCATATTGCCACGAAGCATTCCAAGACTTGTATTTTTGTCGAGAGCCTTTTCAAGTTCTTCTGGCAATGAGAAACTTTCGAATACGAAATTTGTCAAAGTAAGTCCAATGCCCTTAAAGTCATCAGCAACTTTTGTTTCAACTATTCTAGAAAGTTCCTGTAAGTTTGCAGCCATGTCAAGTACAGCAATCTTGCTTTCACCGATAGCATCTGATATTCCACTCAATACCATGCTGCGCAAATAGTCGCTGATTTGAGAAGTTTCAAATTTTGCAAGCGTACCAGTCAAATTTTGCATAAAAATATATGCGTCGCTAACTTTAAATGAATAATTTCCAAATCCGCGAATTCGTACAGCGCCATAGTCCTTATCGCGAACTAAAATAGGATTTACTGTTCCCCATTTTTGATTTGTAAATTGTTTTGTACTTACAAAATAGATGTCTGACTTGAAAGGTGTTTCAAAACCATATTTCCAAGACATCATCTTTGTCAAAATCGGCATATTGTCTGTGTCAAGTTTGTAAAAACCTGGCAAAAAGACATCGGCAAGTTTGCCTTTGTTTACAAAGATAGCAACTTGACTTTCTCTCACCGTAAGTGCCGAACCTTTATTGACCTGCGCTGATCCTATAGGATATTTATAAACTATAAGATTGCTATTTGTGTCAGTCCATTCTATATTCTTTAAAAGTGCCATAAATTATCTCCTTGTTTAATCATTTTAACATTTTATGCTATAAAAATCAACAATTTTTAACTAGAGTAAAAAATATTTATTATATATATTTATTCATTATAAAATAATAAATTGAATTTATTTTATAATTCTATTTATGACTAATTTATGCAATGCTCTTGTGCAGGCAACATAGAAGCGTCTTTGATCAAGTGGAGAAGAAGAGTAACTGTTTTTATCATATATTATGACATAATCAAACTCAAGTCCCTTTGAGGCTTCAAGGGTCAAGAGCGATGTATAGTTGTTGTCTATGTCTGTGTCGTTTTCGCTGTAAGATTTTACGAGATCTTTTAAAATTTCGCGAGCTTTCTTTAGTTCTTTTTCATCCTTACATATCACAGCGGAAGAAACAAAATTCAAGGATCTAAAATCGTCTATTTCCTTTTTGATTGCTTCCTCTATATTTTCTGTCAATCTTTCTTCAACCGGATATCCATGTCTTAGTACATTTGACGCGCTGTTAAATCCAAGCCCTTTCAATATCTTGTTTGCACTTTCTGTTATTTCTATAGTCGTACGATAACTCTTATTGAGTTCTAGATAACTCACATTGTCAAACAATGGAATTATCTCTTGCCATGAGCCAATCGATTGATAACTATATATGCCCTGTGCGATATCTCCAAAGATTGAAAAGTATGCATTTTGATATATCCTTTTTAAAGCCAAAAAGGTTAAATATGAAAAGTCCTGTGCTTCGTCTATAATAACCTGCCTTAAATGAATTTGTGTAAAGTCGCTTGAAATTCGCGAAGCCAAGAATAGAATAGCACCGATATCATCATAGGCAATTATATTTTTGTTTAAGTCGGCAAGTGTAGATTTTTTTAATATATTTTTATCTTTATAATCAGTCAGTTTGTCTATAGATGATATGATTTTTTTGTAAATTTCCAAGATATTTCGCTTTTTATAGAATTTAAGGAGCAGTCCTTTAATACTCCTTTCAAGCGTCCTTTCAATAAATATCTTGTCATTAAATGATAGTTTGCCTTCTCTTGATAAATCTCTTAAATAATCTTCAAGTTTATCATTATTCTTTACAAAACTGTCAAGCTTGCCTGCCCAAATTTGAATTTGGTCTTCTAGGGTTTCTCTTTTGCTTTCTAAAAAAGTTTTATAGACAAACTCTTTTGAAAGTACGCAGGTACCTTTTATCACAAAGTCTTTATAAAACATTTCCTTTGCGTAGTTTTCTAGAAATTTTTCTATTAAGCTTGCAAATTCTTCGCTTCCCTTAAACTTGAGATAGTCGGCATTAAAGCCATTATCTATAAGTTTGTAGTATTTTTCATGTTTTGAAAGCAATTTTGTGTCATTTTTTAATATATTTTCTATAATTTCTTCCATATTTGTGCTTTCAACCTGATCGGCATCCAGCTCTTCAAGCAAAGTTGAAATATAACTTTTAAATATGGCGTTTGGCGAAATTACGATATAGCTGTCAGGCTTGTAATAATCTTTATTATTGTATATTAGGTATGAAAGTCTATGAAGTGCAACCGTCGTCTTGCCACTACCCGCAACTCCTTGAATGATGAGGTTGTCGCCAAATGGCATTCGAATGATATCGTCCTGCTCCTTTTGTATGGTTGCAATAATGTTTTTAAGACGATTATCGGCAGACGAGGATAAATATGGTTGCAGGAATTCATCACTACTTATAGAATTGTCAAGATCATAGACTTGAGTGATTTGTCCATCATCAAAATTGATCTGCCGTTTAAGTGATAGCTCTCCACTCACCTCTTCCCTGCCTATTTTAAAAGAAGCTTTGCCAAGTTTAGAGTTATAATATAGGTCGGAAATTGGAGCACGCCAATCTATTATAATATCTTCGTCATCTAAACTTGCAAAGCCTATTCTTCCAATATATGCAGTTGTTGCGTTTTTGTCACCATCCTTTGTAAACATAATCTTAGCAAAGTATGGTCTTGTCTTGTTTTTGTCATATTGATATTTTCGTCTTTCATTTAAGTTGTAAAGTGTTACAGCAAGATCGTGATCTGGAATTCTTCTTAATTTAATTCCTTCTTCTTCTAGACTTTCTCTATATAAGTCTAATTTTTCTTTGATTTTTAAATACTTTTCCTGTTCTTCCTTTACACTCATTACATCTCCTTTTATTTAAATTAAATAAATTAAAATGATCTATTTCC
>CALVNK010000016.1 GCA_944349615.1 uncultured Clostridia bacterium | reverse complement strand
AACACCAAACGAAGATGGAAAAATAATAAGATTGGTTTTTCCTATGCTTACTGAAGAAAGGCGTATTGAAATTGTCAAATCTATCAAAAAAATCGCCGAAGAAAGCAAAATTGCTGTGCGCAATGCAAGGCGTGATGCTATCGAAATGATAAAAGATCTTGAAAAAGATGGTCAAATATCTGAAGATGAAAGAGATGGATATTGTGATGATGTTCAAAAGAAAATAGATGGCGCATGTGATAAAATTGATGACAATTATAAAACAAAAGAAAAGGAAATAATGGAAGTATAATTGTCAAAATCTAAAATTTATTCATAATTAATTCTATAGGTTTTGATATAATAATTAAAAGGACTTTTATATGTTAAGTTTTAGCAAAATACCAAACCATATTGGAATTATTATGGATGGCAATGGCAGATGGGCAACCAAACGAGGCTTACCTAGATATTTTGGTCATAAGGCAGGTGTAAAAGCGATCAAGCGTACTATTCTCGCTTGTCAAAAATTTGGCATTAAATATTGTACCCTTTTTGCATTTTCAACTGAAAATTGGAAACGAAGCAAAGAGGAAATTGATGGGATTTTCAGTTTGTTAAGAGATTATCTTGCGGTTGAGAATAATTTTTTTACAAAAAACAAAATTAAATTAAATACAATAGGTGATCTTTCGCCTTTCCCAGATGATTTACAAAATGCTCTTAAATCCACTATCGAAAAAACAAAAAATTACGATAATCTTATTGTGACTATTGCCTTGAATTATGGGGGAAGAGATGATCTAGTTCGCGCATTTAATAAAATGCTAAAAGATAAAGTTGAGAATGTTGATGAAAAAACGATTTTAAATTATCTTGATACATCCTCATTACCTGAACCTGATTTTGTCATAAGAACAAGTGGAGAGGAGCGTATTTCCAATTTCATGTTGTATCAAATGGCTTATAGCGAACTATACTTTCCAAAAGTCTATTGGCCAGATTTTAATGAAAAACAACTTAAAAAATGTTTAAAAATATACCAAAAAAGAAATAGAAGATATGGAGGAATAAAGTGAAAACGAGATTATTCACATCATTAGGTATAGTAATTGTTCTTGCAATAGCTTTCATTTTGAAATACTTTGTAAGCAGTTATTTTTTTGATGCTATTATACTTTTAGTAGCATGTGTAGCAAGCTACGAAGCTTCAAAATTGTTCAGCAAAATGGGGAAATTTAATAGTAAAATCATTTCAACAATCTTTCCTTGTTTTCTAATGCTGGTACTCTTACTTTGTCTTGCTTATAATGCAAGTATCGGCATTGTATATACAATTGTTATAATGGTTGCAACTATGCTTCTTTTCTTTATTATTACATTTCTTATAAGTTTAGCAAACTTTAAAAATACTACAGTTGAAATCAAAGCTTGGAAACTGGACAAGTCATATAATTTAGCTAAATATAGTTTCTTTAAAGCATTAAATACTACTTTAGTATTTATTTATCCAGCATTTTTACTATTATTTATGACTATTATCAATCATTTTGAAGATTTATCAAATACTTTCGCTGTTCTCACTGAATCAAATGGTATCGTTTCTATTTTTGTACTTTTAATGGCCTTCTTAATACCTATTTTTACCGACACTTTTGCTTATCTTACAGGTGGTTTAATAGGCGGAAAGAAATTAGCACCTAAAATTAGTCCAAATAAAACAATATCTGGTGCTGTTGACGGACTTTTGTGGTGCGTTCTTCTTTCGGTTGTTGTTATGTGTATATTCAATTCAATTCCTGCATGTGCTGGCATTTTAGCAGAAGCTGGAATCAATATTTGGCGCATTGTTATAATATCTTTTATTGGATCAATTTTATGTCAATTAGGAGATCTATGCGAAAGCTACCTTAAGAGAAGCGCAGGCGTTAAAGATTCGGGAGCAATATTCCCTGGTCATGGAGGTATGCTTGACAGATTTGATTCATATATATTCCTAATGCCATATCTATTTGTTGCTTTCAGCATTTTATTTGCAATCATGTAATTAATTTCTCATTATTATTTATATAGACTACTAATATATTATAATAAGAGTGATATATTGTTGCTAAGTTATAAATATACGAATTTTTAATATAATAATTAAACAGGAGAATTAATGATTGTACTCTATATCATCCTTGCAATAGTTGTCCTACTCTTTATGGTTTTAATACATGAATTTGGACATTATGTTGTTGGACGAATGCTTAATTTTAAAATTACTGAGTTTTCTGTAGGGTTTGGCAAAGCCCTTATTTCTCGTAAAAATAAGCGAGGAGAACTTATCAGTTTAAGATTATTTCCGCTAGGCGGGTACTGCGCTTTTGCGGGAGAGGATGATGACGAAACCAAGGATAAAAATTCATTTGTCAATCAAAAACCATGGAAACGAATTTTAGTGTTTCTTGCAGGTGTCACCTTCAACTTTGCTTTTGCAGTCATTATGTCACTTGTTTTGTTGTGTACTATTGGATATGATATTCCACAGTTTGTCGAGTATGCAACTCTTAACTCATCAAATGTTGAGCATATTGTTGATGGAAGTGCAATTACAAATGTGTCAGAAGGAGAAGGATTACAAGCAGGAGATGTAATAATTTCAATAGATGGTAAAAAAATAGATTTTGCGTATGGCTCAAATTACAATGATCTTGTAAATGCTATGGTAAGTGATCTTGATGAATATATGGATAATGCTAGAAAAAATCCTAATTTTGATGAGCAGTCAGCATTCTTAGCATATCCAACAACATCTGCAATCGTTCGAAGAGGAGGAGAGTATGTTGAAGTTCAACTAGGCTTTAGTCAAGCACAAGTAGAAAAGTATGATGGCAATAATCCAGTATTAGACAATGATGGCAATGTCGTTAGAGAATATAAATATTATTGGACAGTTAATGTGCAAGCCTATGTCCATTCATTTTCTGAAGCGCTTGAAAGAGCAGTGCCGTTTGCCTTTGGTCTTGCATGGATAGTTTTAAAGAGCCTGTTTCTCTTGATAACATTCCAGCTTCCACTTTCTTCAATTGGGGGTCCTGTTACAACTATTGCAACCATTGCATCGTTCACACAAACGAATCTATCAAATCTCTTGCTTTTAATACCGCTGATTTCAGCCAATCTTGCAGTATTCAATATTTTGCCTATACCAGCTTTAGATGGAGCGCATGTATTATTTACAACTATTGAGGCGATTAGAAAAAAACCGATCAAGCGAGAAAAAGAAAACATGATTCATGCCATAGGATTAATAGTCCTATTTGGCTTTGTCATACTAGTTGACATTTTACACTTTTTATTATAAAATACCAATATGAAAAATTTGGTAGAAGTAATTAATGAATATTTTAATAATAGGTATAATTTTTTAAAACTTTTGGATATTATCTATGACAGAGAAAATATGCTTTGTCAGATAACCTTTCTTTATCCTTATCAAATAGAAAAAATAGAAGATGAAGATAGGTCGGAAATAGAAAAATTTATCCAAGAGTTTTTTCATATAAATGCCACAATAAAAATCAAATATAAGAAAAGTTTTTTAGATGAAAAACTCATTAAAGCCGATACCATTAAATTCTTTATTGAAAATAAAAAAGCATTATTGCCGTATATTGAAGAATCAAATATCTCATCAACATTTCATGAGCAAAACGTAGATGTATCTATAAATCTCAATCAAGATATTCTGGCTTTAATAGATGAAACCGAATTAAAAAATGAACTAAAAACTTTTTTATCAAAATTATATATAGCAGATTTTAATATAGAGTTAAAGCAAACTGAGGACAAACTACCTGATGAAATAATTGCACAGGATATACAAGTATCGCGTGCAAAAGTAAAGAGATATAAAGTTGAAATCATAAAAAAGGTGGTTGGAGATGATATCATTCCTATGCCAGAATTTATTGGTGAAAATAAAGTGCCAAAAGTATCGGTTATTTTAGCAGGGCTTATATCTAATATAAATCAAAAAAAGTTTATCCTTAAAAAGGGAAAGAATGCTGGCAAAGAAAAAAGTCTCATTACATTCAATTTAAGAGATTCATCTGGAGTTATTGATTGCGTGTATTTTTGTCCAAAGACACATGAAAATGCTTTAAACGCATTGCAAGAAGGTGACTTCTTATTACTCGTAGGCGATTTAAAGATAGGCTTAACCAACAAACTGACCTATTACATTAGAAAAATTTCTTATGCGACAATGACTAAAGAAATTTTAAATGACATTACAAGTGATAATCCACTTGAAAATCACAAGCAAATTATCTTTCCTGAAACTATTACAAACAGCACTCAAACTAATCTTTTTGAAGTTAAAAACAGTTATGATGATTACATAATGAACAATAAATTTGTTGTTTTTGACCTAGAAACGACAGGGCTCGATTTCGAAACAAGTGAAATAATCGAAATTGGAGCAGTTAAAATAGAAAATGGCGAGATTAAAGAAAGATTTTCTTCTTTTGCAAAACCTAAATTTCCTATTCCACTTGAGGCACAAAAAATAAACAATATAACAAATGAAATGGTCGAATTTGCACCAAAGATTGAAGATATCATAATAGATTTTTATAATTGGTCAAGAGGTTGTATAATCAGCGGATATAATATAGTTGGCTTTGACATGAAATTTTTGACAAAAGTCGCAAGTAAAATAGGATTAAAATTTGACAATGAAATCATTGACACTATGATAGTAGTAAGACAGTCTAAATTACGTACAACAAATTATAAACTCACGACAGTGGCTAAGACATTAGGTATCGACTTGACAGATGCTCATAGAGCCTATAATGATGCTCACGCAACTGCCAAAGTCCTAATGGAACTTCATAAACTTAAGAAAAACAAAAATAAATCTTAATTTGATTTTAAATAAAGTTGAAAAATACTTGATTTTAATATATATATTTGTTATAATATAATTGACTTAATGGGGAGCGTGCAAAATTGCAACGCTCCCTACTTCATAAAAAGGGGGATATAATGGCTGGAAAAGTTAAAACTATATGCGAAGAAAAAATTTCGCCAATCATTGAAGAAATGGGATATGAAGTTGTCGATATAGAATATAGTAAGAAATCGGACGGCATGAATTTAATTTTTTATATAGACAATGAAAATGGTGTAAACATTGAAGATTGTGAAAAGGTTTCTAAAGTGATTGATCCTATTCTTGACGAAATCAATCCAACTGATGATCAGGCTTATATATTGAGTGTGAGTTCGCCAGGAATTGATAGACCACTTAAAACTGATCGAGATTTTAAACGCAACATAGGAAATGAAATATCAATAACAACATTTTCCAAAATTGATGGAAACAAAAAATTCGAAGGCAAACTTATCTCTTTCGATGAGAAACAAGTCACTATTGAACAAAAAGAAAAACAGATATCTATTCAACGAGATAAAATTGCACATATTGTGCCAATTATAAAATTTTAAGGAGAGTTAAAAATGATAAATAAAGATTTTTTTCAAGCGTTAGAAGACTTAGAAAATGAAAAGAAAATTGATAAGGAAACTTTTATTTCAACTTTAGAAACTGCTTTGACTTCAGCTTACAAGAAGATGTATGGAGAAGCAAAGAGTGCTATGGTGAAACTTAATCCAGAGAAAGCAACTATTAAAATTTACTCTTATAAGACCGTAGTAGATCAAGTACAAGATCCTGATAAAGAAATTTCTCTTAACGAAGCAAAACTTATAAAGAAATCGTATAAGGTCGGTGATATTGTACAAAGCGAAGAGTCTACAAAAGATTTTGGAAGAATTGCCGCTCAAACTGCTAAACAAGTTGTTATGCAAAAGCTTAAAGAGATGGAAAGACAGAAGGCTTTAAGTGAGCTTTCTGAAAAAGAAGATGAAATTCTTACTACAATTGTAAAAAGAATAGACAGTGGCACAGTTTATCTTCAACTATCAAATACTCACACTGAAGGCGTAATGCTTCCATCTGATCAAATTCCTGGAGAAAAATACAATGTAGGCGATAGAGTGAAAGTCTATGTTAAGAAAATCAAAGACTCATTCAAAGGAACACAAGTACAGGTTACTCGTTCTAACATTGGATTTGTACGCAAATTATTTGAACTTGAAATACCAGAAGTTGCATCAGGTGATATCAAGATAAAGAACATATCTCGTGATCCTGGCAATAGGACTAAAGTTGCTGTTTATACTGAAAAAGCAAATATTGATCCTATTGGAACATGTGTTGGCTATCACGGTCAAAGAATAGACACAATTATTTCTGAACTCAATGGAGAAAAAATTGACCTAATTGAATATAGCGATGATCCACTTGAATACATCGCAAAAGCTTTAAGCCCTGCAACTGTTTTAAGTGTAGAAACAAATGACAGCTTGCATTCATCAAGAGTAATTGTACCGGATGATAAACTATCGCTCGCAATTGGTAAAAATGGACAAAATGTACGACTTGCAGCCAAACTTACTGGATGGAAAATTGAAGTTAAACCACAAAGCTCAGTTCAAAATATTAGTCTAGAAGAACCTGAATATGAGCTTACTGAACTCAACGATGATGAAGCATTTGAAGGTTTTGACGATATAGATGAACTTGAAGAAATTCCTTCAATTGATGATTCAAGTGACGATAATAATGAATAAATGGAAAGAACATGGAAAGATTAAGAATGTGTATAGTCTGCAGAAATATGTATGACAAAAGGCAACTAAATCGTATCGTAAAAGATAAAGAAGGCAATGTCTTTTACGATGAAACAGGTAAAAAAAATGGCAGGGGGGCTTATGTATGCTCAAATGAAGAATGCCTTAAAAAACTTGCCAAAAATCGCATATTAAATAAAGCATTTAAGATGCAAATAAACGAAGAAACATATAATCAAATTATGGAGAAAATTCTTGGACAAGGAAAAAATTGAAGGTTATTTGAATATTGCAAAGAAGGCAGGATATCTCTTGATTGGAGGAGAAAATATAGAAAATGCAATTTTGCATAATAGAAAAATATATCTTGTCCTTTATGAACCTTCTATCCAAAAAAACTCGCTTAAAATTATAAGAAAAGCTGAAGAGCGAGCTATCCTTACAAAATCGCTTGAAGGTATATCGAATTATATAAAAATAAAAAATTGTAAAATTATAGCATTGAAAAATAAGAATTTAAGTGATATTATATATAATATAATAGGCTAAAAGGAGCAAATCTTGGCGAATCAAACATTACAGAACTTAAAGAAAATACATGATTTACAAAAAGTCGGTGAAATATCTCAACTTTTAAAGGAGATTAAAAACTCTAAAGTACAAGTTGAGAGTCTTTCTAATAAAATAATTGAAAAGCGCAAAGAATTACTTGCAAAAATCGATAGGCAAAACCAAGAAGTTAAAAAAGAAACGGTAGAGAATGTCATACCTAGCGAAAATTCAAATAAACAACAGTCCAAAGACATTCAATACGATAATAAGCGTGTTTTTGACAATAAACAACAATCAAATAATAGAAACAACGCACAAAATAGACCTTTTGATAAAAATAAGTCTTTCAATAAAGATAGGAAAGATTTCGCCAAATCTAATCAACCACAAAACAAGAATTTTGGAAAGAAAACTGGAACTGGTTTTATATCAGCCAAAGCCAACAATTTCCGTTCTTTTGCTAACGATTTGCCAGAGATTGATTTCAAGAATGAAAAATCTCATGCTAACAAAGCAAAATTTGCTCAAAAGTATTCTAACAATGATGAAAGAAAATCACAAAATAGACGCAAGGATGAACAAAGAAAGAACAATGTATTTATAGAAGATGAGAATGGCTTCGAAGAGATGTCTTTTGGTTCTAGAAAGAGTGTAAAGAAAAAGAAAGAAACATCGCAAAAAATAAATACAGTGACAATCACTCATGCAACTTTAACTGCTAAGGAAATTACTGTAAAAGATTTCAGCGAAAAAATTGGTAAACCTGTTACTGAAATTGTTAAAAAGTTGATGCTACTTGGAATTATGGCCACCATCAACTCAAATATAGATTATGAAACTGCTGAACTTGTAGCAAGCGATTTTGGCATTACACTTGAGTTAAAAATAGATAAGTCGTTTGAAGAAAAATTGCTTGAATCAGCAAATGAAGAAGATGATGCATCAAAACTTGTTAAGCGTCCACCAATTGTTGCAGTTATGGGACACGTTGACCATGGTAAGACATCACTGCTTGATGCATTTAGAAAGACAAATGTCGTTGCTGGTGAAGCGGGTGGTATCACACAGAGCATAGGTGCTTATCAAATTGAGTTTAATGGAGAAAAGATAACATTTATTGATACTCCTGGACACGCGGCATTTACTCAAATGCGCGCTAGAGGTGCACAGGCTACTGATATTGCAATACTTGTTGTCGCTGCAGATGATGGAGTTATGCCACAAACCGTGGAAGCAATAAATCATATAAAGGCTGCGGGTGTTCCTATTATTGTGGCAATTAATAAAATGGATAAGCCAGAAGCAAATCCTGATAGAATCAAGCAACAACTCGCGGAATATAATATTCTTCCTGAAGAGTGGGGCGGAGATGCAATCTGTGTGCCTATTTCAGCTAAAATAGGAATGGGGCTTGACGACTTAAAACAGGCAATATTACTTGTTAGCGAAATGCTAGATCTTAAAGCAAATCCTAATAAAATGGCTACAGCGGTTGTAATTGAGGCTGAACTTGATAAAAATCGCGGTGCCGTTGCGTCAGTTATTGTTGAAAATGGAACTCTCCATGTTGGAGATTCGATCATGTCTGGTTTAACCTATGGAAAGGTGAGAGCAATGTTCTCTGACAAAGGTAAACCTATCAAAGAAGCTCTTCCATCTACACCTGTTGAAATTCTTGGACTCAACGAAGTGCCAAGTGCTGGTGATCAAGTATATGCGGTTGATGAATCTCTTTCTAAACAAGTTATACAAGAGCGTATTACAAATATAAAAAAACAACGTGCTAGCCAGTCTTCTGGGGTTACACTTGATAACTTTATGAATAGAGTACAAGAAGGAGCTTTAAAAAATCTTAATATAATAATCAAAGCCGATACTATGGGTTCTGTTGAAGCCTTGAAAAATACACTTGCTGGCATTAAAAACGATGAGGCAAAAGTCAATATCGTCCACAGCGGTGCAGGTGCAGTTACTGAAAGTGATGTAGACCTTGCAAAAACTACTGAATCTATAATTATCTCTTTCAATCAAAAACCTGTAGCCAAGGCAAAAATACTTGCTGATAAGAACAAGGTTCAAATTAAGGAATATAAGATCATATACGAAGTTGTTGACGATATTACAAATGCTATTAATGGTATGCTAAGTGTTAAATATGAAGAAGTGTATATCGGTCTTGCAGAGATTAGAATGGTGTTCAAATTGTCAACTGCAGGAAAAGTTGCTGGCTCGTATATTAAAGATGGTAAAGCAGCACGAAATGCTATAGTTCATATAAAACGCGGAAATGATGAAATTGGTCAAAGTACTATAGAATCTTTAAAGATTGTAAAAGATGAAAAAGCCGAAGTACAAAAGGGCTTTGAATGTGGTATCAAACTTAGAGATAATATAGACTTTAAAGAAGGAGATTTGATCGAAATTTATTCAAAAGAAGTTGTCAAGAGATAAATATATCAGTGTAATAAAGGAAAGTATCTATCTTTCCTTTTTAAAAAGGAGAAGAATATGTCACTAAGATTCGAACGCGCAAATAGCGAAATTAAAAGATGTTTATCTGATATTATACAAACGCGTATGAACAATCCTCATCTTAGCCCAATGCTGTATGTAAGTGAAGTTGATATAAGCAAGGACTTTAAATATTGCAAAGTTAAAATTGCGTTGGATAGCGAAGACGAGAGAGAACTTGAAACAAATATTCAGATTTTACAAAATGCTGAAGGATTTATCAAGAGAGAACTTGCAAATCTTGTTAAAATGCCTTCTGTGCCAAAATTGCAATTTGAAATTGACAAAGGAACTAGTGCTACAATAAGGATCAATGAAATACTTAAGAACTTAAATATACCAAAGGAAGAAGATGGTGATAATGAATAAACTAATCAAACAAATTAAGAAGGTTATATATAGAGCAAATAACATAGCAATTTTTTCTCACGTTAGCCCAGATTTTGATGCTTTAGGATCATCATTTGCACTTCAATACTTTTTAAATTCTATCAATAAAAATGCTCAATTTTTTTGCAATGACGATTTTACACTAAAAGAAAAGATGTTGTTTGATGAAAATGTTATAGGTAGAATTTTCAAAATTGAGAATTTTGATTTGGTAATTTCTGTAGATACACCTTCCATTCAAATGCTAGGAATATATGGTGAAGATTTTATGAAAAGCAAAAATAGGCTTGTTATAGATCATCACCAAAATATTGACCTGAATGGTCAAATTACTTTTGTTGATACAACATTTTCATCATGTTGCGAAATAGTTTTCAAAATTTTAAAAAGTTTTAGAAAACCTTTATCAAAAGAAGTAGTTTCTGCTCTTTATGCTGGTCTTTCTACTGATACAAATTCATTTGTCAATACCAATACCACACTAAACTCTTTTAAGACTGCCTATGAACTTATGAATTTAGGCGCCGATGTAGTTAAAATCAATGAAACAATCTATAGAACAAAAACTCTAAAAGAAATAGACTTTAAAAAATATGTTCTTTCAAATATGGTTATTAAAGATGACATAGCATATTGTCTTATGCCTAAAAAACAGCTTAACAAAATGCATGGTAATAAAAACGATTGTAGTGGTATAAGTAGTGATCTTGTAGCATATCAAGGTATTAATATTGCTTTTTCTATCGTCGAGGAAGAAAAAGGCGTTTTTAAAATCTCTTTCAGAAGTAAATTCGGCTTTGATGTGCGAAAAATTGCAAATTCTATAGGAGGCGGTGGTCATATTGGTGCCTCTGGGGCAACTTTAAAAGGTGATAATATAGATCAAATCAAGGACAAAGTTTTAGATGCGATTGAAAAAAATCGATAATATTTTAATCTCTAAGGTAAAGTATGGAAATAAATGGCATTATATTGATAAATAAAGAAAGTGGATTTTCATCAAATCAAGTTGTAAACAAAGTGAAATATCTTTTAAAAGCAAATAAAGCAGGTCACCTTGGCACTCTTGATGTATTAGGAAGAGGGCTTTTGCCTATAACTCTTGGCAAAGGAACTAAACTTTTTGATTATTTTCTAAATAAAGATAAGGTTTATCAAACTGTTTTTGAATTTGGCTATACTACAACTACTCTAGATAGAGAGGGAAAGATAACAGATAAAAATGATGTTGAGGTTTCACTTGAACAATTACAAGCTGTATGTAAAACATTTATTGGCAAACAAGACCAGATGCCACCTATATTTTCAGCAAAAAAGATAAATGGCAAAAAAGCCTATGAACTTGCAAGAGCTGGCATGAGTATAGAACTAAAACCAAAACAAATTGAAATTTACAGTTTGCAGGTTTTAAAACAACTTGATGTCAATAAATTTTTGCTTGAGGTACACTGTTCAAGCGGAACATATATTCGTTCTCTATGTAGAGATATTGCAAGCAAACTTGGTACATATGGTGTTATGCAGGACATACTACGCACAAAATGTGGCAGTTTTGATATTAAGGAAAGTTTTACAATAGAAGATATAGAACAAGGTAAATATAAAATAATTCCATTAGATATAGTTTTTGACTATGAAAAATTGATTACTTACGAAGCAGATAAATTGCTAAATGGTCAGCTTGTAAACATAGATTATCAAGATGGAACTTATAAAATTTACACTGATAACTATTTGTTTTTAGGTATAGGGAACGTGAAGAATAAGAGATTAAAATTAGATATGCGATTGATTTAAAGTGAATTTATTGTTTCCAAACAAGTATTTAAATTGGTGCAAAAGGTCTTGGTTGAAAGATGACTTGTTTTAAGTTTATCTATCTAATGGCTATAGAAAATAATATTTAAAAATCTAAAGATAAGGAGTGAATTTTATGGTTTTATTCGGACCGTCTGGCTGTGGAGATGAATTTTATAGTCAGGGACATAAATCTATCTTAGAAGTTCCCAAATGGATTAAAGATTATGGTCTAGATGCTTATGAGTATTCTTTTGGTCATGGTTATCAAATGAGCAGTTCGCTTGCCACGCAAGCAGGAAAACTTTTTGCAGATGAAAATATAAAAGTTTCACTGCATGCACCGTTCTATATAAACTTTGCAAATCCAAGTGAAGAAATGTATGATAAAACAAAAGGTTATATTTTCACAGGGATAAAATTTATGAAAGCCTTTAGTGCTGATCATTTTGTGTTTCATTCAGCTTCTTGTGGAAAACTTTCAAGAGATGAGGCGCTTTCTCTTACACGAGAAAGATTTTTAGAGCTTTTTCCTATGATAGAAAGCGAACATCTTCTTGATGAAGGTCAATATCTATGTCCCGAAACTATGGGGAAAACAATGCAAATTGGTACATATAAGGAGGTTGTAGATCTTTGCACGATAAGCAATATCTTAGTGCCAACTTTTGATTTCGGTCATATCAATTCTATCGAACAGGGAAGTTTAAAATCAAAAGATGATTTTAAACGGATAATTGACTATAGTATAGAAAAATTGGGCTTTGATAAAACAAATAATTGTCATATTCACTTTTCAAAAATTCAATATGGTGCTAAAGGCGAAATCAGACACTTGAATTTTGATGATACAATTTACGGTCCTGAATTTGACGGACTTGCTGAAGTTTTAATTGGTTATAAACTTTCACCAAGAATAATCTGTGAATCTATGACTGATATGCCTAAAGATGCTTTAACAATGAAAAAAATTTATAAAAAAATGCTAGACAAATAGCTATTTATATGGTAAACTAATCAAGTAAAAAATTAAAGGAGAAAATTATGGTATTTGCTGGAGATTTTAGAAAAGGAACAACTTTTGAATGGGACGGCGCAGTTTATTCTGTCGTAGATTTCTTACATGTTAAACCTGGAAAGGGCTCGCCATTCGTAAGAGCTAAATTAAAAAATGTTATGACTGGACAAGTTAAGGAAACAACTTTCAATCCATCTGATAAATTTCAAATAGCAGTTATTGAAAAGAAAGAGATGACTTATCTTTATAATGACGGCGAAATTTATTATTTCATGGACACAGAAACTTACGATCAAATTCCACTTAACAGAGATAGCGTAGAAGATGCTTTAAATTATGTAAAAGAGAATGAAAATTGTACAATGTATTTCTATAAAGGAAATCCATTCTCAGTATATCCTCCAACATTTGTTGAACTTGAAGTTATCGATTGTGAACCTGGAGTACAGGGAGATACTGCAAAATCTTCTACTAAACCCGCTAAGGTTGAAACAGGATATGTTCTTAATGTTCCACTCTTTATCAACATTGGCGATAGGATTAGAATTGATACTAGAGATGGAAGCTATATGGAAAGAGTAAAGTAATTGTTTAGAATAAGAGTGCAAGTTTGTATAGCTTGTACTTTTTTATTATAATAAGAAAATTTAAATTGCTTTAATTTTGACTTTGATACAAATATTTTTTAAATCGGCAGAGCGTATTATCAAATTGTCTTTATATAAAATAAAAAATAAAATATTGTTCTGAAAAAATATATAAAAACATTTTTATATAGACAATTTATATGGTAAACTAAATCAAGAGATTTATTATATAAATTAAATTTTATATTTTAGAAAGGATAAAAAATGGATAAACAAATATGTGAAATCAAAAGTCAAGATCAAAAAGCAAAGAAAAACATTGTCATTAATTGGTCAAAAGTTTTAGAATATTCTCTGCCAGCAATCATTTCTATTGCGATCATACTATTTGCCATGATTGTAAAAGGGATTGCACCATTTGGCACAAATTCCATTGGCTATATTGATTTCAATGATGGGCTTGTTCCAGCATATACTCAACTTTGGGATTTATTTCATGGAAATGGCAACATTTTTGTCGATTGGAATCTAGGTGCTGGCGGAAGTGTAATCACTTCATTTGTTATAAATAGTTTTTTATCTCCTATTTCATGGCTTATTGCTATCTTTCCTAGAGAGCAGATTATTTATGGTATAAGTCTGCTTGTTATTATCAAATTTGCATTGATGGCAACAACTTCATACATCTGCTTTAAGAAATTCTTTCCAAATGTAAATAAATGGTTAATTTTGCTATTCTCTCTTGTTTGGACTTTTTCAGGTTGGAGCATGGTACATTATACAAATATCGGCTGGCTTGATATAATGATATTGCTTCCGCTTTTTATTCTTGCGATGAGAAAGCTTGTGCTTTATGGAAAAATTACATGGGCAACAATAATATTGACCTATATGCTAATGCTATCTTACTATATTTCTTATATGGTTTTAGTAGGGGTTGTTGTAATCGCTACTGTTTATATTTGTACTCTTGCAAAAGATAAAAAGAAGGTGGCTTCGCTTATTTTTTGGACAATATTAATAAGTATTCTTATCAGCATGGTAGCTTTCATTCCGTCATGTTTGATTTCACTTCAAGCACATAGATTTGAAAGTGGAAATGTAGAGGCAGGTTTATTTGATTATTTCTTTAGTAAGCTTATAGTTTTATTTATGACAGCATTGCCAGCAGTTTTCTTTGGCAGATTGATGCTTACATATAAAAAAGATAAGAAAGTTGTATTGTTCTTTATGTTATCATTCATTATCTGTTCAATCGGTATCTTAATTGAGCCTATAAATGAGATGTGGCATACAGGAAGTTTTTATTCTTTTCCTTTTAGATATAGTTTTATTTTAATATTGCTTTTGATATTTGGAGCTCTTTATTATATAGAAAAATATAGAAGTAATGTAAAGGATGAAAATGAAATAGTAAAAGTCGAAAAACCTAGCGCTCGTTTGCTTCTTATTTTAATACCATCTTTAATTTGCCTAACTGTTTTAACAATTGTCCTTGCTATTTTTGGTATGCGTCTAATTCCTTATAATAAAGCAAATTTTGCTGAATTTATACTGTATTTTCTATTCTTTATTTTGACCTATATTTCTATTGAATGTATGCTTCGATTGAAAAATAAAAAATTGATTTTAGGCAAGCTTAGTGGTGGTGTACTGATTTTTGCACTATGTTTAGTACAAATAGTTTGTCTATCTGTTGGATATTTTGGCACAAATTATGATTCAAATAATGAAAGGGTAACAAATGTTTTCAACATTGAAACATCGGCTCTTGCTGAGGGGTATAAAATAAAAGATAGAGAAATACTTTATAACCACAATTTTGGCTATATGATTGATTATCCGACTTTGTCTACATGGATACATATTTCAAGTGAAGAACAGTTTGTCGGCCATAATTCTCTAGGTTATAACTCGTCTTCTACAATCTTGTTTTCATCAGGTGGCACAATGCTGACTGATATGCTACTTGGCAATAAATACATTTTATCAAGAGAGGAGTTAGATACTAATTATTATACATTATTAGATGAATTTGATTATGTTGCTACTGAATACGTTCTAAATGCTGGACGGATTGAGAATGAAAAACAAGATCAAAAGGTATACCTTTACGAATATAATTTTGATATTGGAATGGCATATGCTACTAATGTAGATCTATCCAAACTGACACTTGATAAAGGATATGTTGAAAATCAAAATATATTATTTAAAGCTCTTTACAACACTGAAGAAAATGTAATGTTTGAAATATCGCAAGATACAATCACTATTACACAAACCGATACTGGATATAAGGTAGATGTTGAAGTGCCGGTTGGCGAAAACATTTATTTTGAAAGCGACAGCAATCTTTTTAATGCTGATATAATCGTTAACGGATACACGCGGACAGTCTATAGTGGATTGAATGATTTGGGAATTTCTAAAGAAAATATTATATCATTCGAAATTGTAGATGAAAATAACGAATATTCGATTGAAGATATTCAAAATGCTTTTAAATTTAGTTTTTTTAATGTTGATAGATTTATTTCATATCATAATAATTATGAAATCTTGCAGTTGCAACTTATTCAGGACGGAAAGAGTTTGAGAATAGAAGTTAATAACAATAATTATAATTATCTATTTATTCCATATATTAATCTTGCTAATATGAATGGCTCTCTCAATGGTGATGCTGTCACTGTCAGTGGTGCACTTAGTACCTATATGCAGGTCAATATTGAAGATGCTGAGAATGTTGTAGTAGTAACTTACCAGCCTAAATATGTAGATCTATGTTTAATTGTTACACTTGTATCACTTTTAATATTTATTATATTTGCCATTTTAAATTGGAGATTTAATATTGCAAGCAACAAATATGTAATTTGGATAGGGTTTATAGGCTCTTGTGTTGTGCTAGGTGCAGTAGGTATTTTAGTTTATATAAAACCTTTCTTCTATGATTTCTTCTTGCGTATTTTTACTTAAAAATAATTTAATTTATTTATGAATATTTTAGCTTGAGAGTACTTTTAAAAGTACTCTCAGTGTGTCGATAAATTAACAAACTGTAGAGAAACAAGCGAGGCAAGGCTCGAAAAATGCTCAAAGCCAGGAGTTTAGTATACCTAAATGACTGGTTTTGGGCGTTTTTCAGTAAACGTAGCAAGAAAAATTATAAGTAATTTTTCGGTCGCGCCGTTTGTCTACAGTTTGAGAGTACTTTAAAAAAGTACTCTTTTTTACTGCCATCATCACTTTCATCCTTTCTAACAAGTCTAATTTTGACTTTTGTTGTCATATTTGCAAAACCAGCATTTATCTTTCATAATCTATTGCAAAGGGAATTGTTATGTTAGATAAAATTTTACCTAATGACATTTATAAAATATTAAAATATAAAGTCAATCTAAATTCAATAAATGAAATAAGAATGCGAGCAGATAAACCTATTGTCTTGCAAATAGGTGGCAAACGCATATTTTTAGGCGAAAACGGAGTTACAAGCAACATTAAAGATGCAATCTATGCAAGCAAGATTATGGTAGAAGATGTTATTTTTAGAGCGAGTGAGTGTTCGCTATATTCAGTTAATGAACAAATAAAAAAGGGTTTTATTGTAACTGAGGGAGGTATAAGGCTTGGACTTGGCGGAGATATTATCGAAGAAAATGGTCAAATAAAGACAATGACAAATTACTCAAGTGTAAACATTCGTCTGCCACATGAAGTTCGTAATTGCTCTCTTTCTACATTCGATTATCTTGTGAATGTAAATGGTGTAATGAACACGCTAGTGGTTTCTCCTCCAGGTGCTGGGAAAACTACCTTTTTACGCGACTTTATATATCAACTATCGGAAAGAAATTATGCTTACAATATACTTGTACTTGATGAGCGTGGAGAGTTAGATATCGGTCAAAAGGGTTGTATAGGTTCTTTTAGCGATAAAATATCCTTCGCTAGAAAAGTGATAGGTTTTGAAAATGGTATTAGATCATTAAGTCCTAACATCATTGTGACAGATGAACTCGGTCAAAAAGAGGATATTGATGCAATTCTCTATGCAATCAATAGTGGTGTTAAAATTTTTGCTTCAATTCATAGTGACAGCCTTGAAAACCTATCCAAAAAGCCTTTTTTTAAACCTATTTTAGCAGAAAAGGTCTTTCAAAGATATGTGCTTTTATCTATGCGAAATGGTCCAGGTACTGTTGAAGGAGTTTACAATGAAAATTTTTCAAGAGTTGTATTATAGGAGAAAGTTATGAAAATTTTGATTTTAGTTTTACTCTTTCTTGTAAGTGTATATATTGGTTATCTTTTTTCTCGAAAATATAAAACGCGAGATAATTTCTTCAAAGCAATCATTTATCTGTGTCAAAAGTTTGATATTGAAATAAATTATTCTCGCCAAAAAATGAAATCTATTTTTGATTCAATTGATGAAAAATATAAAAAAGATTTAAAAGGGCTTGATAAAAATTTTCTAGCGTTTGTTGATAAAGAAATGTCACTCGATAAAGAAAGTTTATTTAAAAACATCGGCTTCTTAAAAGAAGAGGAGAAAGATATTATATTTAACTTTTTTAAAACGCTTGGACGCAGTGATGTAGAGAGTCAATCTAAAGAAATCAAAAACTTTTTAAATAGATTTGAAGATTTTAGTATAAAGGCTTCGCAGGAGCAAAAGAAATATGGCTCGTTATCAATAAAACTAGGAGTCGCTTTTGGGTTTATGGTGATAGTACTTTTTATATAAAAGGTGAGTGATTATGGATGTAGATATTATCTTTAAGATTGCCGCGATTGGTATTTTGACTGCAATTATTGGACAGGTTTTAAAACAAACAGGAAAAGATGAAATTTCAACACTTGCAACACTTGCAGGTCTAATAATTGTGCTTATCATGGTGCTAAATCTTATAGCAGATTTATTCACTTCATTAAAGACGATTTTTAATTTTTAGTTTTGAGGTGTCATGGATATTATATTCAAAATAATAGCAATCGGGCTTATAACTTGTGTCGCTACACTTATTGTAAGGCCTGTGCGAGCCGATTTTGCAATTATAATAAGCATTGTTGGTGGGCTTATAATCATCTTTTTGATTATAAATTATCTAACCGGCATTTTTGATATTATTAATCAAATTTTAGGCATTAGTGGTATTAACTCTGGTCTTTATACAGTACTTTTGAAGATTATTGGCATTGGTTATCTAATAGAGTTTACAGCGAGCATTTGTGCAGATACTGGCAATTCAAGTCTAGGTGACAAGGTTCTTCTTGGCGGAAAAATAATAATTATGGTTATGGCACTTCCTATTATTACCACCATTTTAGATATTATTATGGAGCTTTTGCCATGAGAAAATTAAAAATAGATAAGCGAAGATATATCTTAATATTGCTAATTGTACTCCTAGCAATACTTGCAATATTTTTTCCGTCATTTAAACATATAACAAACGCAGAAAATGTCGCTGAAGATGAACTTTCACAAGAAGAAATTTTGCAGGAAATTGAAGATGAACTAGGAAATCAACTCGACAATCTAGATATGTCATCAATTGAAAATTTGCTTGATAATTTAACGGATGAAGAACTTGCACTCTTTGGCGAAAAAGGGTTTTTAGAAAAAATTACAAGTCTACTATCTGGCGAAATATCTCAAGGAACAAGTCTTTGGACAAGCATTTTAGAAATCTTTTTTGATAGTCTTTTGGAAATTATACCGTTTATTTCAATCATAATTGTCGTCGCACTCTTAGGCAATTTAATACAAGGGCTTAAGCCAACAAAAGGCGAAAAGAGTATATCAAACTTGATACATTTTGTGACTTATGGAATAATCGTTGTAATCGTCTTATCCATTGTCGTCAAAATGATTACCATGACCACAAATACCATCTATACTATAAAAAATCAAATGGATGCCATTTTTCCACTTTTACTAACTTTACTGACTGCAGTAGGTGGTACAGTTTCAGTGAGTGTTTATCAGCCCGCTATGGCATTATTATCAAGCGTCATAATCAATCTATTTACCTACGTTCTTATGCCACTTTTTATATTCTCAATTATTTTCAGTGTAGTATCAAATCTTTCAAATACTATAAAACTTGATAAATTTACATCATTTTTTAATAGTACATTCAAATGGATAACAGGTTTAATTTTCACGATATTCACTGCATTTCTTTCTATACAAGGTATAACTGCAGGCTCGATAGACGGAATTTCAATCAAAACCGCAAAATATGCGATAAAATCTTATGTTCCAATCTTAGGCTCTTATATAAGTGACGGTATGGGTGTAATTTTGGCTTCATCAAATCTAATTAAAAACGCGGTCGGTGCAAGTGGCTTATTTTTACTTTTAGCAAGTATTATCACACCGATCTTGCAACTAGTGTTATTCATGTTGGCACTAAAACTTGTCAGTGCCATCATAGAGCCTTTAGGTAGTAAACAAATTGCAAACTTTGTATCATCTCTTTCAAAAAACATGACTTTACTAATTGCAACTATTGTAGGAATAGCCTTTGCAAGTTTTATAACAATTGGACTTGTAATGTGCAGTGCAAATATCTTCTAGGAGGCGAAAGTATGCTTAGCGAATTATCAAATTGGATACTTTCAATAGCAGGAATAATTTGTGTGTCAGTCATTGTTGAACTTATTTTGCCTGATGGACAAATGAATAGATATATAAAGGGAATATTTTCATTTATCATTATTTTAGTAGTTATTATGCCTATACCAAAATTGTTAAACAGAGATTTTGATTTTTCTAATATATTCGATAATAGTGGATATGAAATAAACAGTGATTATCTCTATCAAGTCAATCTTGACAAGATGAATAGTGTGAAAAATGAGATTGAAAATCAGATTGAAAAAAGAGGCTATCTTAATGTTGTGGTATCTATAAATTGTGACATTTTTGATAATAGTATGCAATATAAATCTATTTTTGTCGATTTATCTGATTTAGTCATATCTGGACAAGCGGAGCATAACAATATATCGAAGATTAAGAAGGATATATCAAGCATTATTATGGCAATTATTGACATAGACGAGGAGGCAATCTTATATGACGGATAGTTTTAAAACAAAAATTAAAAGTATGTTTGAGAAAGTAAGAAAAATCAAACATATAGAGATCTATCTAACAGTTTTCGTTGCAATAATAATCGCCATAATATATTTTTCACTTATTTCTTCAAATAGCGCTCAAGGCGACTCATCTACAAATGATGACAATATAACTCAAGAATTTTCATCTTCCATGGAATATGTAAACTATCTTGAGAATAAACTTGAAAATGTATTAACAAAAGTCAAAGGTGCAGGAAATGTTGAAGTTGCAATCACACTAGAAAAAGGTTTTGAGTACATCTATGCAACTGAAGAAGAAACCAAAACAACATCAAATGGTACAAGCGTTACAAGTGAAACTGTTGTTATGGTCGATGGACAACCTTTACTTCTCGAAGAAATCTATCCTATTGTGCAGGGCATTGTGGTAGTATCAAGTGGAGCTGATGATATAAGCGTAAAACTAAATATATTATCGGTTTTGCAGACGGTGATAGAAATAGACAACTCTAAGATAAATATAATTTGCGGAAATTAAAAGGAGTTAATATGAAAAAAAGAACAAAAATTATAATAATTACAGTTATGGTTTTACTTCTCGGTGTAACAGGCTTTTTAAATGTTATGCTAAATAATTCAGTAAGCAATAGTGACAATGACAATACTCAAACAACGGCTAGTTATTTTCAAACCTATCGTTCAGATAGAGAATCAACTCGCGATCAAGAAATGCTCTATTATGATGCAATTATTGCAAGTGAAACTTCAACAGAAGACGCCATCAAAAGTGCAGAGGAAGGCAAACTTGCTCTTATTGAACAAATGGAACAAGAACTCGTTGTTGAAGGTTTAATCAAAGCAAAAGGCTTTGAAGATTGTGTAGTAACTATTTCAGGCGAAAATATCAATGCAGTTGTTAAGGCAAGCGAATTGTCGTCAGCTCAAGTTGCTCAAATTGTTTCAATATTGCAAGCACAATTTAATGTTGATATTGAATATATCAAAATTATTCCTGTAGAATAATTGCAAAATTGTAAAGTTTTGTGCTATACTATGGTGTATAGGAGATAATGATGACACAATCAAACAAAACACTACAGAAAAAGGGCAAGGTTGAAATTGATAGAGATATTCTTTTATCTATTATCAACCTTGCAACTAAAGAAATAAACGGCGTACATTCACTTACAAACAGTTACCTGCCACTCATAAAAAAACTTGCAAAACCTAAATCTGAAGGCGTGAGTATTAGATTTGATACAAATGGAGCTTTGAATGTTGATGTTTATATCAAGGTATATATAGGTTATAATGTTCCAGATGTAGCATATAGAATACAAGAAAATATCAAGAATTCTCTTACATCTATGGTTGGTATTAAACCTGGCAAAATCAATGTTCATGTTTTAGATGTTGAATGTGATGAGCAGGTGCAGTAATGAGAGCATACGCTAGGGAACTTGCATTTCAAATCATCTTTGAAAAACTTTTCATCAAAAATCAAGATATTGACGAAGAGTTTTTTGTGTCATTAAAAAAAGAAGAAGATAGGGAATTTGCAATTAGTATCGTAAGAAATTACATAGACAATAAAGAAGAAATTGAAAAACTTATTGAAAGCCATTTGATAGGTTATGAACTTAGTAGAGTTTTCAAAGTTGACCTCGCTTTAATATGTGAAGCATTAAGCGAAATAATTTACTTAAAAACTCCAGTTAGCATTGCTATAAACGAGGTTGTGAACCTTGCAAAAAAATACTCGACTGAAAAGAGCGGAAGATTTATAAATGGCGTTCTATCAAGCATCGTGAAAGATTTAAATATTTAAAGATATTATTATTTAAAG
>CALVNK010000015.1 GCA_944349615.1 uncultured Clostridia bacterium | reverse complement strand
CTCTAGTCGATTTTATATTTTGAGAAAGTCCATAATCGCTAATACCATAGATTATTCCAAAATTGACAGCTTTAGCTTCTCTCCTTTGGATATCATTTACTTGATCTATAGGTACATTGAAAATATGAGATGCAGTTATAGCATGAATATCTTCGCCCTCTTTATATGAATTAATAAGTCCTTCTTCTCCGGACATATCAGCAAGCAAACGCAATTCTATTTGATTATAGTCAGCAGATATAATCTTGCCGTTCTTGAATTTGGAAACAAATATTTTTCTTAAGTTCTTACCTATATCATCTCTTGTTGGTATATTTTGCAAATTCGGCTCACTGCTTGAAAGTCTACCTGTGTTTGTTAAAGTTTGATTGAAAGTAGTATGGATTATATCTCCACTAGATGCGGTTATATCTTTATATACATCAATATAGGTATTTTTAATTTTGGCAAGTTTTCTATAATTTAATATATTATTAATAATAGGAATATAACGATATTCATCAAGTTTATGCACGCTTGTCGATTGTTTACGATTGTTGTAAGTTTTTATACCTAATTTATCAAATAGTATATGCGCGACCTGCTTTGGTGAGTTTATATTGAATTCTTCTCCTGCTTCTAGATATATTTGTGCACTTATCTCATCAATCATTACACAAAATTCGCGATCTAGAATTTCAAGTTTTTCTTTATTTATTTTAAAACCACTCTCTTCCATTTCCATCAATATCTTTGTAAGCGGAAGTTCTATATTATAGAAAACAAAATCAAGTTGATTTTCTTTGAGAAATTTTTTATATTCTTCAAATAAATCTTTATATTCATCTAATTCAGGTTGCAATGTCTTTATCTTGAGTCCCGCATTTATGATATAATTTGCTATACTTAAATCAAAAAAATTATTTAAAGCAATATTATTTCTATATAAAAGGTGCAAGTCATTTTTTGCATTGTTTGTTATTTTTGTAATATTTTTATCTTCAAATAAAGGTTTTAATTTTTGTAAAACGATTTCTAAAGAGGCTTCATTTTCAAACATTCCATAATTTTGCTCTAAGAAGAAAACCTTATCATTAATATAAAATTCTAATTTTTCAAGATTATAGCAAAAATACCCTGGTTTTAAATTTACCAATTTGTTCAAAATATCGTTTGTTAGTTTCACTCTATCAATCTTTTTAGATTTAGTAGACGTTTGGAAATTGTCCTTAAATAAATTTTCATTTTTTAAAAGCGAAGAAAAATCTTGATCTTTGAAAAAATTGTAAACCTTTTCATCAAAAGGCATTTTGAGTTTTGCTTTGTCTAAATCGAAATCGATATCACAATCGCATTTTATAGTTGCAAGTTGTTTAGACATATATGCTTTATCTTTATCTGCAACAAGTTTTTCCTTTAATTTGCCCTTTATTTCATCAATATGTGCAAAAACTCCATCAACATCTACATATTTTTCAAGCAAAGATAATGCTGTTTTTTCGCCTATTCCACTGACACCAGGAATGTTGTCTGAACTATCGCCCATCAATGCTTTTAAATCTATAATTTGACTTGGCGAAAGATTAAAAAGATCTTTAAGCCTTTCGTTGTCGACCTTATCAACCTCGCTTACACCCTTTTTTGTAAGCCAAACGCAAGTATTTTCGTCAATTAATTGAAGCAAATCTCTATCACCTGATAAAATAAACTTTTCACCATTAAATATTTTGCAAACACTACCAATTATATCATCTGCCTCTATTCCAGCCTTTTCTATGATTTCTATATCCATAATATTTAGCATTTGCTTAATGACTGGAAATTGTACGATAAGTTCATCTGGTGATGGTTTTCGCTGCATTTTATATTCACTATAAATTTCATTTCTAAATGTTTTCCTTGCGTGGTCAAAAGCAACTACTACATGACTAGGCTTTGTTTCATTCAAAACTTTTATTAAAATATTTGCAAATCCAAAGACCGCACCTGTTGGCTTTCCTTCATGATTTGATAAAAAAGGAAGGGCATAATATGCCCTATTTGCTATACTGTTTCCGTCAATTATTAAAAGTTTATCCATTTTTCTCCTACTAATGATATTAGAATTTATTTAAAATAACGCTATAAAAATACCAAAGCTTTAATTATTTCTATATAGCATGAAATTACTATTTTATTCAATATATTTATATATTAACTCAAGAAAATCATAATCGCCTCAGCGCTTTCTAATCCTAGCAAATTTCTGAATACATCAGGAATAGCGATAGTAAGAATTAAAAGTACAACCATTAAAATTAACAAAATAAAAAATACAATTTTAAGCGGACTTCCAAAAAAGTTTACTGCGGCGTACATTAGCGCAATTACAAGACCACCATAGATTGCAATGTAATCTAAGACTTGTGACGAAACATTAGTTATGTTATAATAACATAGGAATGCCACATACACAATAGTTATCAAAGCAAAGATAAAATAAATTATTTTCTTCATATTATAAGCTCCTTAACACTAAATATCTTCCGTATAAATATATTAGCATATTTCAAATCTTTTTACAAATATTTTTACTTTTAATTTACAAGCAAGTTAAATTTATATTAAAAGTTTATAACTGGAAACAAAAAATCATAGCAAATATCGCTATGAGTTTTGTCTTTTTATTATTCTTTTTCATCCTTAACGACCATGTTCTCTGCTTGAATTTCTTCTGCAGATACAACAATATTTCCCTTCTCTTTTTTAAGCAATATTTTAAGTGCTGATTTCTTCTTTTTTTCGTCATGTTTTTGTTTATTTTTTAAAGGTTTAATTTTTTTAGGTTTTTTGTCTTTCTTGCTCTTTTTGGCTTTGACCTTCTTCGCTTTTTTCTTTATAAGTTTTTTAGGAATAGTACCATCTTCAGGCAATCTCTCTTTCAAGCTATCTGGATTTGCAAGCAAGTCTTGCATAAGTTTCAAACTTTTACCCATATATAAGCCGTCCGCAACTCTCTCGTCTAGAGATATACCAAAAGTCAAAAATTTACCTATCTTCAGCTCTTTGTTGTTTTCTACATAAGGCTCCATTTTTTCCTTACCCATAGCAACAAAAATAGTTGTAGTGCCAAAGTTGTAAAGATGATGATAAATATAGCCAAGTTTTATAGATTTTAAATTGGTAAAAAAGCAACTTGTGTGAAATGGAGATGCTTTTACAAGGGATTTTGGCAACATTCCATGCTTATCAAGCCATCTAAACAATGCCAAAGCCCATCTTATCATAAAATCAGGAAGTTTAGTATATTTTTTAATAGTTTTAGTAGTTGTATATTCACTTTCTTCCTTAATATTTTCCGCGATTTCTTTATCAACAATGGCTTTTACATCCTCTAAAGATTCTCTTCCTGTAAACATGAATTTTAAGGTGACCTGCTCTCCATCATCTTCAAGTTTCTTTTTTATATCCATTGAAACGCTAATATAGTTTCTTTGATAAATAGACCCACGCATAATAAATCTATTTAATTTTTGTCTTGTATATAAAAGTCTGACAATGGTAGCAATTGCTATATGCATATAACTATACGAATTGCCACTTCGTTTTTCGCGTTGAATAAACTCATCGAGTTTATCACAAGGTACCTTTATTGCAGTATAGTTCACTGCGTCTATTCTTTGAGGCATGAAAAAAGGCTCTGCCTTATCAATAATATTTAATCCCTTTACTTTTTTTCCATCATTTCTATGTCCAAACATGTCTTTTCTCCAATTATCTAAATTTCTTTCTTATTAAATTCTTCTCTTTACCGTTTTGACCTGGCGTATAATAGATCCTATCTTTCAATTTATCAGGCATATATTGCTGTTTTACATAACCGCCATAATCATGTGGATATTTATATTTACCGTGACCATCACTATTTGTACTCGGATGATTTTTAAGATGATTCGGAACCTTATTATCAGTATTATGTTCAGCATCGAACTGCGCCATATTCAAAGCTTTAACTACCGAATTTGATTTCTCAGCTTCGCAAACATATATGATAGCATGCGTAAGTGGTATCAGTCCCTCTGGTTGTCCCATTTTTTCTACAGCATACATCGCACTTGTTGCAAGGAGTAAGGCATTAGAGTCTGCCATTCCAACATCTTCGCTTGCATGCGCGACAAGTCGTCTTGCAATGATCATAGGATCACAACCCGCCTTTATTAGTCTTTGACTATAGTAAAGTGCTGCCTCTACATCACAGCCACGCAAACTTTTACAGAAAGCGGATAAAAAATCATAATACATGTTTTCATCCATTGAAAGCGCCTTTCTATCAATTGACTGTTTAGCAACTTCCAAATCAACGTTTATCTCTTTTGATCTACTTAACGGTGTGGTCATAACGGCAAGTTCAAGTGCGTTAAGTGCTCCACGCATATCACCACCACATGCAAAAGATATGTAGTCTAAGGCTTCTTCACTAATCTTGACAGGCAAAGAACCTAAGCCATTTTCTTTATCTTCCAAAGCACGTTTTAAAGCTTTCTTTATGTCAGTTGAAGATAAAGATTTAAATTCAAATACTCTACACCTTGAAACGATGGCCCGTGTCATAGATGTATATGGATTTTCAGTTGTAGTACCAATAAAATAAATTGATCCGTCTTCTATTGCTTCTAATACACAATCAGATTGTGCTTTATTCCACCTGTGACATTCATCTAGTATTAAAAAAGTGTCTGTACCAAACATCGCTTTGTCTTGCCTTGCTCTTTCAATGACTGCTTTAGCTTCACTTACGCCACTTGTCACTGCATTTATCTTGACATAATTTGCTTTTAAAGTATTTGCAATAATATTTGCAAGAGTTGTCTTGCCAGTTCCAGGAGGACCATAAAAGATACAGCTACCAAGAGTGCCATATTTGATAGCCCTATATAAAAGTGTGTTTTTCCCTACAATATGCTCCTGTCCTACAAATTCTTCAAAATTCTTAGGACGCATTTTTTCAGCAAGCGGAACTCTTGTTTGTCTTTCCATACTCGCATATTTTACACCACTATTTATCAAAAGACAAGTAAATTTCATTATTTTTTTTAAAAATTTCTTTTGTAATCAAAGTAAAGCCAAAATATTTGATTTTATCCGCATACATATAGCATGAATTGTTGTGCAATATAAAAACCCTTTTCCATCCTAAATTCCGGAAGAATTTGACTTCTTTAAGTCCTTTAAATTTCTCATTAATGCTAGCTCCTTTTTCGTCACAAAAGACTATTTGATTTCTCATTTTAAGCCATTCATTTTCACTTTTTTCATCAATATCATTTTTTTGCCATTTTTCCCATATATTTTGGGGTAAAGAGCAATTAAAAAGATTGTCAAAAACTTTGTCATGTGAAGTAACTTTAATATCAAAAATTTCATTCATCTTATTTTGAGATAAATTGAAAAAAAAATTCATATCCTTTGGATTACTAATAGTAAATTTATATGGACTAAACGAGAAAAATAATTTTTTATTTTGAAGAGGCATTAAATCAATTTCAGCCTTTAAATTTATTACCGCAAAAGTACAACTTTCAACTCCACTCATATTTGAAAATGTAATTTTTGAATTATTGATATGATAATTAAAATACATTTTTTCATTGCTCGTTAAATTTTTTATTTCAACATGATCTATCATTTTTTTAAAATAATAATACCCCCTAGGCAATGGAATATTGATTTCGAAGGAGGCTTTAAGTGGAATCTTTTTTGTGTTCGTAAAATTAAAAATATAATTTTTCCCGCTTAGCAAAAACTGACTTGCTTGCAATATAACTCCATTATTAAGGATTTTTTTGCTATAATAATAAGGAATATAATCGAATATAAGTTTTTGGCCATTAAACTTTACAAACTCTTCTTGATATTCTCTTAAATAATTCGTATGAGTCAAATAATTGATATTCAAGGCATCTAAACTATATATTAAATTAGGACTTGTTTCATTCTCAATCATTTTAAATGTTTTAGAAAGTTTATCTAACTTCTTACCTCTAAAAAGCGGATTAGAAAGCAATATCAAATTAAATTCTTCCTTTTTTTTGACATTGCAAAAAGCTCTATACATAGGTTTAGTCATAGGCTTCTTTAATATAAATATAGGATATGATGTATCAATCCCTACCGCATCTATCAAATCATAGTCAATATTGTCGCTATTGAGAATAGGCGCATGATATTTAAGTTTATTTAAAATTAAGTTTTCAACATTTTGAATATATTCTTTCTTTTTCATAAAAATGGTTATAGCCAAAAGAAATCAATTGTATACTTTTACTTGTAAAATTTTAAATTATGATCTTTAAATAAATATCAATTAAATAAAACAATTTGCAAAAAAGTGTGTAATATTATATATAGTGTCTAGTATGTACAAAATATCTACATAATATAGTAAAATAGAAGTAAATAAATCAGTATAAGTTTTTTTTATAAATAAAAAACCGACCGAAGTGGTCGGATAGTTATGCTATAAGCCGAGTTCTGTATTAGACAATCATCTATCTAGGCATATTGTTGCCAATATGCTCAAGCGGTACTGCAAGGGCGTGAGAGAACAAGCACATTACCCTTTAGACCTTGCATCAGGTGGGGTTTACAGAGCCTTGACTTTCTCAAGTCAAGCGGTGGTCTCTTACACCACCTTTCCATCCTTACCATAATGGCGGTTTATTTCTGTTGCACTATCCCTAGAGTCGCCTCCGCCGATCGTTAATCGGCACCCAGTTCTCTTGATGCTCGGACTTTCCTCATCTATTACGATGCGATTGTCTGCATAACTAGATTAAATATAACACATTTTATTTTCAAAGTCAACAAACAATTATTTAAAAAACGAAAACTATCAAAACTTATTATAAATCTTCGGATATAAATAACTCGAAGGCTTATAAATAAGTTTAGTAGTTACGCAAATACTTGTAGATATAGCTTTATCATGCATTTAAATTAAAGAAGAAGGCATAAACTAATTTATGTTTAAATATCTTGTAAATAGATAATAAATTAACCTACAGTAAAAAGTGTTTTTACCTTTCCATTCTTTCTATCTGGATAGAATGCTTTCATAATTCCATCTTGTGAAATCTTTATAGATATACCATACTTTGATAGAGTTGTTGCAGCTGCAAGTCTACCACCGCCTTCACTGCCCGCTTCTATCTTTAAAATTGCTCCAACGGCAATTATTGTACCATCGCTATCTATCACTGTAGCACCATCCATGCTAACAAGCTCAAGACGCAATTTACGGCTTAGTTGTTGAAATTGTTTTCCTAGTATTATCTTACGCAGACTGGATGATTTTACACATTTTTGCTGTTCCAAAAATGTTGTATATGGCACATTATACATTGCCTCAACACTCGATAATGTTTGAAGATTATAGAGCTTTCCTGCGTTTTCTATTTCTTGCCTTTTCTTAATTTCAAAATATTTTTCATCTATTATATCATGTGCATTTATATGTGTGAGTGCCTGTTCAATTTTATCCTTATTCAAGTATACAATACAACCACCACTATATGCAAATGAAGTGTCAAGTGCTGTATAATAGATAGATCTTCTTATATCTTTAAGAGAATAATTACCACGATAAGACAATAGTTGTATAACTTCTTCGTGAGAATAAATATTCCATCCGCCAGATCTTTTAGCGAACAAAAGATTACGATTTTTAAAAATTAAAACATCTCCATTTTCAGTAAGGACAATCCCTACCCTCTTTTCATTGCAATATCGAGCCACTTTTTCATATTCATACGGAGCAATTGATTGTGATTTCCTTATATTTGACATTTGTGTATAGCCTACAAGATTTCCCTTTCTATCAAACTCAACACAAGAATCACAACCATCGGAAAGCAAGGCAAAAAATTCTTTATCCAATATTTGACTATAATGCAACACCTCTTCTTGCTCTGACAAATCAATGCTTTGATTGATTATTATGCCAATTTCAACCTTCCCCCCTTCATAGGTACGCGCTGCCCATTTTTCAAGATAACCCAAAATTCCAAACATACTATTTGCCGTTTCTTCATCACTGACGCTTGCACATATAGATTTTTCTATAGCATTATCTTGTAATACAGAAACATAGCTTTCATCCTCAAGTTCCAGTTGCGAAATCTTATTAAGTTCACTTAATACAGATTTTAAAAGATTAATTTCAAATGTTTGGAAAGGCTGACCACGCTTTAATATCAGTCTATATTCGTCTGTTTTCGCCGGCTTTATAAGTAAAGAATTCTTTTTACCAAAAGCCACTTCACTATCACGCGAATATGATTCTTCTTCGCCGTCAATATAAGATCCTGTAAACAAAGGCAAGATAAGCTTTTCAACAACTTTATAAAATTCATTTTTTTCCATAAGCACACCCCTGAACTGTAAATTATTGCTTGTCTTATGTTAAGGATAAAATCTATATTGTAAATAAATGTACTATTTATAAATAGTAATATAATTAAATTATTTCAATCTTATAAGGTTTTTATCCTAATTAGGACATGATATCTATATTTATCAAAGAAAAAAATCTTTGTAATAATCAGTTAACAAATATATTATATATTTATTTTTTAGATAAAACAAGACATTTTTAATTTTTTTTAATTTTTTTTATAATTTAATTTTACCTTTCTCTTGAATTATAGTTTTATCTCCATTCATGTGTTTTTGAAGTTCCTTAAGACATCTTGTTTCTATCCTAGAAATATATGATCTAGAAATATTGAAAATTTCTGCAACTTCCTTCTGTGTTTTAAGTTCATAACCACAAATTCCATATCTATATTTCATGATTTCACATTCTGTAGGTGTCAAATATTTTTTCATGGCATTTTCAACATCTTCCATCAGGCATTCTGTTTCTACATGATGAAATACCTCATCTTCGTCTTCAGCTGGAATAAAATTAGTAAGTTCCATCTCATCACTATCGGGCTTTGGCGATAAAACCATATTAAGTGATACAGTGTCCTTATGCTTTTTATTTGCCCGTATTAACATTAAGATTTCATTTTCAATACAACGCGAAGCATAGGTTGACAAAAGCACTCCTTTGCTATTATCAAAGCTATCTACAGCCTTGATCAGTCCTATAGTCCCAACAGATATGAGATCGTCTGCTTCAAGAGAATTATTATATTTTTTTACAATGTGAGCAACAAGCCTTAAATTGTGATTTATAAGCACTTCACGAGCCTTTTCATCACCTTTTATTAATTTTTCCACCCACTCACTTTCTTCTTCTTTTGTCAGTGGCTTAGGAAATCCTTGTATACTGCTCACAAAAGATGTGAACATACAAATTTTTCCTATAAATTTAGCAAAACTCTCATAAATCATTCAGCACCACCCCTATAAATCAATAGTATTTGTATGTTGAAAAATGTCGAATTTTGCTTGTCTAACAAATTTTTGCTTGTCCAGTGTATTAATAAATTAAAGTCCATAAAAAAACAACAAGAAAGCTTAACGACTATTAACAGAAAGCAAGTTGTTTAAGTATGAACTTGACAAATGATATTAAATGGAATTTAATGATCATTAAAAATAGACTTTTGCATTTTAAAATTTACCTTGATTTTTTGTGAAATATTTTAATATATAAATTACTTGACCAAAAAAGTTGTTTCATGCTAAAATATCTAAAAAGGAGATGTTATTTATGAATGTAATGTTCAATATATCTTATGGCTTATATATATTAACAGCGAAAACTGAGAAATCAAACGGCTGTGTTATTAACGCCTTATCGCAAGTCACATCTACTCCAAACAGAATCATGATTGCTGTCAATAAAAACAACTTTACTACCGAGCAAATTTTAAGAACAAAGAAATTTAATATTTCAATATTAAATGAAGATGCAACATTTGACTTAATAAAAAGGTTTGGATTTGTAAGCGGACGAGATACAAATAAATTTGAAAATTTTGCAGACTATGAAATTGCTGAAAATGGAATTCCATTTATTACACAAGGTACAAATTCCTTTATATCAGCAGAAGTCGTAGAAACACGCGATTTAGGAACACATTATGAATTTTTAGCAGAAGTTACAGCAGAAGTTTCATTAAATAATACGCCTTCAATTACATACGCATACTATCAATCAAATATAAAACCAAAAACAACTCAAACTCAAAAAAAGGTAGTCTACATTTGTTCTATCTGTGGTTATGTATATGAAGGAGATCCACTGCCAGAAGATTTTATCTGTCCATGGTGTCAACATGACGCAACCTTCTTTGTTAAAAATGAAGTTTAAAATTATTAAATTACAACAAAAAAGGATAATGGTTTTGAAGTCATTATCCTTTTTATATATTTTAATTTTCATTGCCTTTCTTCATGTAAAATAATATTGAAATAAAAATCTATACAAAATATTTAGAACAAATTGTCTACAAAATCTTCATAGTCAAATTTTTCAAGGTCATTTACACCTTCACCAACACCAACAAAAACAACAGGCAAATTGTATTCTTTCTCAATTGCTATTATTACACCACCTTTGGCAGTTCCGTCAAGTTTTGTAAGAATAATGCCATCAATTTTAACAAATTCGCTAAAAGCTGTTATTTGATTTAAGGCATTTTGACCAGTAGTTGCATCAAGAACAATAAAATTATACTTTGAAGCATTAGGATATTCTCGCGTTATAACCTTATCAATCTTTTTTAATTCTTCCATAAGATTTGTTTTAGTATGGAGTCTACCAGCAGTATCCACTAAAAGCACATCTGTATTTTTTGCCTTAGCACTTGATATACCATCATAGACAACTGCAGCAGCATCTGCTCCTTCTGCGTGTTTTATAATTCGAGTTTTAGTTCTCTCAGCCCACTCAGTCAATTGATTTGATGCGGCAGCTCTAAAAGTATCACCCGCAACAAGCGTTACCTCTTTCTTTTGTGATTTAAAGTAAGATGCAAGTTTTCCTATTGTTGTCGTTTTTCCAACGCCGTTCACGCCGATTATGGTTATTATATTTGGATATTCAATTTCAAGTTTAGGTATTGACTCAAAATCTTCCTTCAAAACAGCTTTTAGTTCATTTTTTACATCTTCTGCGTTTCTCAGTTTGTTCTTTCTAGCACGAAGACGCAAATTGTCGACAATATCCATACTTGTTCTCACTCCACAATCGCATGAAATAAGAATATCAGTAAGTTCGTCGTAAAAATCATCGTCAAGCTGTCCATGACTTAAAAGTGAATCAAATTTGCGAGCTATAGATTCTCTTGTCTTTTTTAAGGCATTGCCTATTTTTTTAAATAATCCCATATTAATTCTCCTGAGCGTGTTTTATAGCATCCGAAAGGAGTACAGATACAATCTTAGAGACTCCCTTTTCTTCCATTGTAACGCCATAAAGTGCATTAGCGTATTCCATTGTCGGCTTTTTATGTGTAATAAGAATGAATTGTGTTTCATTCGACAGTTTTTTCAAGTATTTATCTACAATTTCAACGTTGCTATCGTCAAGTGCAGCCTCAACCTCGTCAAACAAGCAGAATGGCAAAGGTTTGATACGCAATATTGCAAATATAACAGCCATAGCAGTCAACGACTTTTCTCCACCTGACAAGAGCGTCATATTTTGTATCTTTTTTCCAGGTGGCTGAGCATAAATTTCCACCCCACTTTCCAAAGGATCTTCTTCATCAGCTAAAGCAAGCTTTGCAGTACCACCGCCAAACAATTCTCTGAAAGTTAGTTTAAAGCTTTCATTGATTCGATTAAGCTCATTATTAAATTTTTCTATCATGATGGCAGATAAATCTTTAATTATCTTGTTGAGATCATCTTGCGCCTTTTCAAGATCTTGTGCTTGCGAATTTAAGTCATCATATCTATCATATAGAGCTTTGCAATCTTCTATAGCATTTACATTTACATAACCTAAAGCACTGATATCCTTCTTTAGTTTATTGATTTGTGGCATTGCAACATTGATATCAAAATCAGCCCTGCGAAGTTCTTGACATGTCACATAAGAAAGAGAATATTCTTCATAAATTCGCTCCTGCATTTGTTCAAGTTCACTATCCACTTTAGCAAGATTCATTTCTTCTCTAAATTTTTTATCACGAAGCGAAGATAGTTCGTCCATAAGTGCACTCTTATCATTATCAAGTGACTTAATTCGAGATGAGATATCATTCTTCTCTTTTTCAATATTTTGACGCTTTGCAATCAAATTTTCAAGCTCTACCTTTTTAGCAGATGATGGCGCTGAAGCAAGCTTTTGTTTAATCATCTGTTCACAATCGTCAATAAATTTGAGATTATCTTGCAGTTGACTATTTGCATTGTGCTTAATAGTATTCAACCTTCCGATCTCGTTTTCTATTCTCACCTTTTCACTATCGATGGAAGATAGATTTGCTTTAGACTGTGCAATCTCAACCTTAACTGTTGTGATATTGTCGTTGATTTCATCTCTTTTCTTTCGCAAGTTTTCAAATTTTTCTTTTTGTTCCTTGATAAGCTCATCAGCATCTTCCTTATTGCCAGAAAGTGCACTTTCTAGTTTTACCGAATGAGCAAGATCCTTTTCAATAAGTTGCAATTTATTCTCAATTGTTTGAATTTCCATCTTAGCAACATTAGTATTATCGACAATTTCACTATCTTTAGACTGGAATTTATCAAGTTTCTCTTTTATTTGAGCAGTCTCTATTTCTAATTCACTCTTTTCTATATTTAATTTGTTTAGTTTTTCCTTATTTGCCTGATAACTAAACGCTATCGATTTAAGTTCTTCTGTTATCTTAGATATCCTTTCTTCAAACTTAACAATGTCGATCGCAAGAGTTTCTATTTCTCGTTCGCGTCCCATTAAATTTGCCGATTCTGACTTCTTGCTACCACCAGTCATTGATCCCTGTGGATTAACGATATCACCATCTATTGTGACTATTCTGAAAGAATACCTACTAGATTTAGCAAGTGATATTGCTGTATTCATATTATCAACGACAACAGTAGAACCAAGTAAGTTGCTTACAACGCTTTCTATCTTGCTATCAAAATCAACTAAAGAAGATGCAAGACCATAGCAACCTTGTACGCCTTTAATAAGATTTTGATCGAACTCTCTCCTTTTCATAGACGTTATAGGAAGGAAAGTCGCTCTACCAAAAGAATTTTGCTTTAAGAAATCTATTAATTTTTTAGCACCTTCTTCGTTATAAGTGACGATATTTTGAACCGCACCACCAAGAGCAACCTCGATTGCAGTTTCGTATTTTGCTGGCACTTTTATAAGAGATGCGACTACCCCAACGATAAGTTTCTTGATCTCGCTATTTTTATCACTTTCCTTTAAGATTTTCTTAATTGCATATGAATATCCTTCATATTCATTCTGTAAATCAGTTAAAAGCTTTTTCCTATTTTCATAGACTTTCAATTGTATTGTCAGCGAAGACTTTTCGCTATCAAGTTCTTTTATTCTCTTTTCTTCTATGAAGGTCTGTCCAGATAAAGCTTCAACATCTTTCTTTAGACTTTCAAGGCGACTATTTTTTTCATCAAGTAGAGCGCTTGTATCTTTAATGAATTTATCATTCTCTTGTTTTTTGATTTCTAAATTTTTGATATCTTCTTTTAGGTTGTTTAGATTACCACTGAGCAGTTCTTTCTCAGTATTCAAACGCGAAACAGAACTCTTAATATCACCAAGCGAGCCTAGAGTTTCAATAACTTTTTGTTGACTTGCTCCTGTTTCATCTTCGCTTAAAGATAACTCCCTTGCTATTGTAAGATATTGTTCAGAAAGTTCATTAAATGACTTTTCAAGAGCCTCAATGTCAGAAACAAGACTTTCTCTTTCTTTTAACAATTTTTGTTGCTGTTCGGTATTGGCATTAAGGGCGATATCTGCATTTGAAATATCGAGATTAAGTCTGTCATTTTCCTTATATGTAAAGTTAATTCGCTCACGCGCAAGCTTTGTCTCACTTTCTTGTTTTTCTAGATTTACCGTTAATTGTAAAATCTTATCATTTAAATCAGCAAGCGTTTTATCAAAGTTGGCAAGTTCTTCCATGGCTTTATCATAATCGTTGTTAGCTTTATCAAAATCACTTTGTCTTATTTCAATTTGCTTATTTACCGCATCAAGCTTTAAATTGATTTTTTCCTTGACATCATTTGCATTTTCATACTGATAAATATATGCATTTACCTCTAAATCTTTTAAAGTCGCTTTATATTCAAGATACTTCTTAGCATTTTCTGCTTGTTTCTTTAAAGGTCCCATCTGCCTTTCAATTTCAGACAAAATATCTTTAACTCGCGTAAGATTATCGTTTGTTCTATCTAGCTTTCTTTCCGCCTCTCTCTTATCGTTTTTATATTTAGAAATGCCCGCCGCATCTTCAAACATTGCACGGCGATTTTCAGGTTTTGCGTCCACAAGTTCTGTAACTTTTCCTTGACTTACTACCGAATACCCATTCTTTCCAAGTCCGCTATTGTATAGAAGGTTTGTAATATCTCTCAAATGGCAAGTATTGCGATTGATAAGATATTCACTCTCACCCGATCTATATAGTTTTCTTGTTATTGCAAGTTCATCATAGTCAAAATTGAAGAAACGATTTGTATTATCAAAAGTAAGAGTCACTTCACAATATGACAAACTCTTTCTCTTTTCTGTTCCGTTAAAAATGACATCTTGCATGCTATCGCCACGCAATGTCTTTGCACTTTGTTCACCTAGAACCCAACGAATAGCATCGGACACATTACTTTTTCCACAGCCATTAGGTCCTACAATTGCTGTAAAGTTATCGTTAAACTCAATTACAGTTCTATCGGCAAAAGACTTAAAGCCGACCATTTCTATTTTTTTAAATATCATCTTTTCCTCGCGTTTTAGTTATAGTTTTATATAGAATTCACGTTCTATATTAATTAATGTCAAAATAAATATTATATCTTTATGATAATAGATCTTATTAATGAAAACTTATCACTAAAGCTTAGTTTATCACATAGTTTCAAATATTTCAATAGTCAAAATTCCTTAATTTTTTATATTATTATTTTTGCAAAATGAAATTATAATGATAAAACAATTTATTTCAAAAACCTTATAGCATTATTTATTTAATAAAAAGAGTTTATCTATCGCCATTTTTGCAGCCATCTGTTCGGCTTCAATTTTGCTTTTGCCAATTCCGGTTGAAACTTCATCTTCATCCATACAAAATGTTGCTTTATAACCATCATCAGTAGGAATGGTGTTATAACTAATTTTACATTTAAAGCTTCCTTGAATAAGCTCCTGTAATTTAGATTTATAATTATCATCCTCTATTGACTTATAATCGTCAAGATTAAAGTGTCGATAGATAAATTCTCTCGCCTTATCAAGTCCACCATCTAAATAAATTCCAGCGATAATTGCCTCGACTACATCTCCTTTAATAGCCTTAGTAATTTCGCCTTTGCAACTTTTACCAAGTTTTACATCCTCTTTTAAATCAAGCCTGTCAAATATGCCTGAAAGGTAATTTTCAGAAACATAGTGACTTCTTAAGACGGTTAATTTACCTTCAGCATCACTGCAATTTTTAAAAAAGTATTCACCTACTAAAAAGTCTAAAATGCTATCTCCAAGAAACTCTAATCTCTCATAATTTTGCACCGATCGTGAACTATGAGTTAAAGCTCGAATTAAAAGTTTTTTATCTTTGAATATATAATCTAGTTTCAATCCTATTCACCTGCCTTATTTAGTTCGTTTATAGCATCTTCTATCTTTTGATTTAGTTTCTTTTCATATAAAAGCACTGTCTGCTCGATAGATGAAAGAATGTTATTACGCATACATGCACCGTGATTTTTAACAATCAATTTCTTACAACCAAGAAGTGGCGAACCACCATGCCTGCTTTGTATATCTACGCGGTTCTTTATATCTTTAAAAGTCTTCTTCATAAAGACTGCACCTATCATGCTCCAGAAATGAGATTTAATGCTTTTCTTAAGTACGCTCATTACTGCTTTGACTGCCCCCTCTGTACCCTTTAAGAGCGCATTACCTGCAAAGCCGTCCGCAACCATTACATCAACATCTCCACTCATAAAATCTCCACCTTCACGATTTCCTATGAAATTGATTGGAGCGGTTTTGAGAAGTGCGTGCGCTTCTTTTGCAAGTTCATTACCCTTTTCTTCTTCTGCGCCATTATTAAGCAGGGCAACTCTTGGCTTAGGCACATCGTAAATTATAGAATAATATGCTGAACCCATTAAAGCAAAGTGTAACAGATTGATAGGCTTACAATCGATATTTGCTCCGCTGTCAATAATGATAACATCGCTATCTTTTTTTGTAGGCAAAATTGGAGCAAGAGCCGGTCTTGAAATCCCCCTAATTCTACCTATTTTCATAATAGCCCCCGCAAGAACTGCCCCAGTACTACCTGCGCTAACAATACCTATGACGTCTTCTCTCTCTTTCAATATATCATAGGCTTTTACTAAAGATGAGTCTTTTTTATGCCTGATAGCAACAGTAGGATGATCATCATTTGTGATGACCTGCGAAGCATCAACGATTTCTATTCGTTCATTTCGTCCATTTAATATTTCCTTTATTTTATCTTCCTTTCCGCAAAGAATGATTTCTATGTCTTTGTGCTTTTGTATTGCCAGCAATGCTCCCTCAATAATTTCCAGTGGAGCATGATCCCCGCCAAAAGCATCAACAACAATTTTTTTCATAATGTTCTCCTATATTTTAATTTTCTTGAAGATAGTCATTGTTTATCAGTAAAATAATAAAAGGCTCTTAAACTATTTTTCTTCATTGCAACATCTTTAAGTGAAATTTATAAAATGCTATGATCGATATTTTTGCTAAAATGGTTTTACAACCTTTATTCTAAATAATAACTATCTATTATATAATACCAAATATAAAAAAAATTTGCAAAGCATTTTTTAGTTTTGCAAAATTATTTTATATGGGATATAAATTTCATAAAAATACAATATATTGTACCTAGTATATATTTAATAGTCACATTATATAGTATTTTCACAATTAAAAAACTCTCTAAGTAAAGAGAGTTTAAATGATTTTTTTATTTCTTTTCTTCTTTTTTCTCAATTACAGTTTCACCTTTGTAAGTACCACAGTTTTTGCAAACAGTATGTGGTTTTTTCATTTCATGACATTGAGGGCATTCTACGAGTGTTGGCATAACAGCTTTTGTATTAGCAGAATGTCTTGAATTTCTTCTAGCTTTGGAAACTTTATGTTTTGGAACTGCCATTTCTTCCTCCTTAAATTATAATCATAATGCTATCTAATTATATATATTTATCTTTATTTTGTCAAGTATTTTATTCAATTTTAATTGCTTTATTTGTTAATTATTTTGTGATAAGATCTTTAGTATCTCTTGCAATCAAAAGTTCTTCATCAGTTGGAATTCTAAATATCTTAATTTTAGAATCCTTTGTGCTAATTTCTTCTACAGTACCTCTTGGCAAATTGTTATTTTTTTCTTTATCTATTTTTATGCCAAATTCTTCTAATCCTTCAAGAGCCTCTTCTCTTAAATCCTCTTGATTTTCGCCTATTCCACCTGTGAAAACAATTGCATCAACTCTGCCTAAAACAGCCATATAGGAACCAATATACTTTTTTACTCTATATATAAGCATATCGAGTGCAAGTCTTGCCCTTTCATTGCCCTGCTTTATAGCATCATTTATAGCACGCATGTCACTAGAAACGCCACTAACACCAAGAATACCACATTTCTTGTTGAGATAGTTAACCACTTCTCCTGCGCTTTGCCCCTTCTTTTCAGCAAGATAACTAACAACTGTTGGATCTAGATCACCAGATCTTGTTCCCATAATCAAACCTTCAAGTGGTGTCAAACCCATAGTTGTATCTACACTTTGACCATTTTTAATTGCAGTAATTGAAGAACCGTTTCCGATATGTACAGTTATCGCATTAACAGCGCTCTTATCCTTTTTTAAAAGTTCTGCGCATTTGCCAAGGACATATCTATGACTTGTACCATGAAAACCATATTTTCTGATATGATATTTTTGATAATCTTCATAATCTATTCCGTACATATATGCTTTTGCAGGCATTGTAGCATGGAAAGATGTATCAAAAACGATTACCTGTGGAGTTTTTGGCATTACTTTCATACAAGCTTTAACTCCTGCCATATTGGCAAAGGCATGAAGTGGAGATAAATCTGTCAACTTTTCAAGATCTTCAATAACCTTTTCATCGACTAGAACACTTTTATCAAAAATCCATCCGCCTTGCACAAATCTATGTCCTATTGCACTGATTTCATCTAGGCTTTTAATAACACCTTCTTCTTTATCAGTCAAAATATCAAGAACATATTTTGTAGCTACATCGTGATTTGGCATATCTACGATTTTTTCTACCTTGTCACCCTTTGTCTTGTATCCTATAAACGAACCACTAAGACCTATTTTTTCACAGTTTCCTTTTGCGATTACCTTTTCATTTTCCATATCAAACAATTGGAATTTTAAAGATGAACTTCCTGCATTTATAACTAAAATTTTCATTTTTCTCTCCTTATTTATTCTCTGTACTGATTACTTGCGATTGTAAAATCGTCACGGCTGTTGCTGTTACAATATCCATAGGAACGCAACCGCGCGACAAGTCATTTATTGGTTTATTGAGTCCCTGCAAGATCGGACCTATTGCATTTACACCGCCCATATATTGCATTGCTTTATAACAAATGTTTCCACTATTTAAATCAGGGAAAATTAAAATATTTGCATCACCCTTAAGTGGACTATTTGGAGCCTTTTGTTTGGCAACACGCTCTACCATTGCACTATCAAATTGAAGTTCACCATCACAGACAATACCTGTCTTTTTAAACTTTTCGTATGCCTTTTTTACAACATCAATGCTTTCATCTTTAGCCGATCCTTTGCTTGAAAATGAAAGAAATGCGACTTTAGGATCATTAAAGCCTAATGCTCTATATGTTTCAACACTCTGGACAGCAATTTGATATAATTCATCTTCGCTTGGATGCATGATAACACCGCAATCTGAAAGGATAAGGCATTTATCCTTTAAAAATTTATTTTTACCAAACATGATGAAGCATGATGACACCACTCCGCCCTTTTTCTTTGCTTTGATTATTTGCAATGCAGGTCTTACCGTATTTGCAGTTGATGCTTCTGCCCCAGCAACCATACCATCAGCAAGTCCCATATCTACAAGCATTGTCGAAAAATAATATGGGTCTACAGCGAGCTGTTGTGCCTGCTCAAGTGTCAAACCTTTTTCCTTGCGTTTTTTATATAAGTTTTGTACTACTTCATCTAGATTTTGAAATGTCTTTGGATTGATTATTTCAAAATTTATAAGTGACTTATCGCGAAGTACAAGAGCGCTTTCGTCACCAACTAAAATAGGCTTGCAAATCTTTTTTTTCTGTAAATATTTTACTGCCTCGATTGTTCTATCACTGAACCCGGCTTCTGGAAAAACAATTGTCTTGTTGAGAAATCTTGCTTTTTTATATAAATCTTTAACTTTCATTAATGCTCCTTAAATTCTATTTTAATATGTAATGAATATATTTATTATATTAAGATATTTTGTTGTTTAAAATTTAAAACAACTTAAAATAGTGAAAAAATAAACTACTAATCTTAAACGATTAATAACCTTCTTTATTATAATATCTTGCAAAAATTTTGTCAATTCTTTGGAGTTATTAATGAAAAAATATGGTACAATTTTGTCAATTTTTATTTTCTATATCCTTTTTTGTATGGTACTATCTCCTTCAATTTTCATCAAAGCAAGTCTAGATGGTATCACGGCGTGGGCATTGAATGTCCTGCCAAGCATACTCCCATTTGTATTTTTCACTAAAATACTATCATCAATTGGAACAACAGAAAAAATATCAAAAATCTTTAAAAATCCCGCAAAGCTTCTATTTAACACTCCAGCCGTTTCAAGTTATACATTTTTTGCAAGTATCATTTCAGGTTACCCTGTTGGAGCTAAATTAACAGCAGACCTTTACGCAAACGGACAAATAAAAAAATCTGACGCATTCAAAATAACATCTTTTTGCTCAACTTCAGGTCCTATGTTCGTCATTGGTGCTGTTGGAATAGGAATGATAGGGAATGCATTAATTGGATATATAATCTTTATTGCTCATATAATTGGTGCCCTATTAAATGGATTGTTATATAGAAAACTTAAAGTTAAAGACGATGACTATTTTAAAAATATCTCATTGGACAAGCAGAACAAAAACTTTGATTTATCTAGTATTGTACTAGACTCAGCAATCAGTTTAATATCTGTGGGCGTGATCATAGCAATCTTCTTTGTTGTCATAACATCACTTTCACCACTTATAAACTTATTCCCGTCAAATTTAAGCGGAATAATTTCTGGATTAATCGAAATTACAAAAGGATGCCAAGATATATCACTAACACTTAATGGATTATATTGCACCCTTGCATCTACATTTGTTATAAGTTTTGGCGGACTTTCAACTGCATTACAATCAATGACAATGCTAAACAAACTAAAAATGCCACTATGGTTATTTTTATTACAAAAGTTTACTCATGCAATTTGTGCAACCCTTGTAGCTTTTCTTTTGTATCTCATTATTATATAAAAAAATAGATTAAACTTAACGTTCTTTGCTAAATTTTAATCTATTTAAATGATTATTTTTTTATAACTAAATAGCTATAGATCAAGTAGATGACATATCTCCTTAACATAAAACTTAATTTGTTTTACTTTTGTAGATTTTAATGCTATCGCTAAACTAAATGTCACTTCCATATCATGCATTTTAGCAGTTTTAACTATAGCCTTACAAATAGTTATGGCATTTTGAGTATCGTTATCTTGTCTAGAAAATTGAAGTTCACTTAAAATTTGTACTGCAATTTTTTGCACATCTTCATAGACTTCTTCATCAGCTTGATCATCGTCTTCATCTTCATCATCTTCGTCGTCATTATGATCTTCGTCCTTATCGTTTTCAGCATAACTAAAAGCCTCTTCAATCAATTTTTTGAAAGGCACAATCATAGTATCTAGAAAAGCCTTAAAAGGATTTTCTTCTCTGCCAAAAAAACGCTTAATAAAATCAACAAAGTCGATCTTTTTGTTTTCAATATCTACTAAGGTACAAAATACAAGTGCAATAACCTTATATTCTTCACTAGGCATCAAGCAAACAAAATCCCCCTGTCCATCTTGTACAAATGTCTTAGCAAATTCCCTATCTCTGTTAAATTGTTCAAGACACTCACCAACCAAAGAACAAACATCACTGGCTGAAGCAAGTTGCTGTAAAAGTCGCTGTATTTTATATTCTGCAACTAAAAATTTGCAATTTAGAAGGTCATCACACGCTTCTAAAAATTTATCTATTTCTGATCTATTCATATTAACCTCGCAAATTAATTTAGATTTGTTATGCTATAAATAGTTTAGCATATATCTAAGTAAAATTCAAACAAAATTTATAATTTTAAAAATTTCAGGTAAGTATTATAGAAAATAAAAAATCGAAAAATATTAATTTTTTGACATATTTAAAAATTTTACTTTTTATCAATGGTTTTTTGTGCTATAATGTCGCTATGGAAAAAGATAAAGTACTTACAGATAAAGAACAAATCATTTTAAACAAACTTATCATGCTTTTTGTCATCGAAAAAATGGAAATGGCTTTGACCGAAGACTCTATACTTGATATATGCAGTGTAAAGAATGTGTGGATAAAAAATTATATGGATTGCAAAGCCATTATTCATGATCTAGTTGAACACAGACTTTTATATAAGATAGGTAATGACGAGCAAGATGGTAAGGAACTTTTTGCACTAACCTATCAAGGCAGAGAATGCTTAGCACAATTATACAAAAGAATTCCACTCTCAATGAGAGAAGAAATTTCTGCATACTTGCAAGCAAATAGATTAAATGTAAAATCTTCGCAAGAATACAGTTCAACATATTCTAAAAATGAAGACGGCTCTTATAATGTAGAACTTAAAATATACGAACCACTTGCCACCTCTCCTATCTTTACACTTAATATAAAAGCGCCGTCTAGACAATCTGCAAATGAGGCAATACACAAGTGGAAGACAACAGCACCTAGTATTTACGAAATCATCTATGAAAAACTTATCAACATTGATTAAAAAAATTTTCAATTTATCTTTTATAAAAAAGGCTAACATATCTCTTGTTAACCTTTTTTTAATAAATGAATAATTGTTATAAATGAAAAAGAAAAAACTTAGGTAAATTACTATTCACTCTTAAACTTGTCCAGCATTCTTTTTAAAATTATCTATTTCTTTTCTTGCAATACTGTCACATCTATTATTATACTCATTATCTGCATGACCTTTGACTTTATGCCATGAAGCATTATGGCAAGCACATAACTCAATCAATTTTTGCCACAGTTCTATATTTAAAACCTTGCCTTTGCTAGTTTTAAAACCATTATTTTGCCAATTTGTTATCCAATCTTGCAAAAATGCATTAACAACGTACGCGCTGTCACTATAAATGTCAACCTTGCAAGGTTCTTTGAGAGCTTCTAACCCTTTTATTACTGCCATCAGTTCCATACGATTATTGGTCGTCATTCCTTCTGCACCAGAAATAACTCGCTCCTTCCCTTTATACATTAGTATTGCACAATATCCGCCTACTCCGGGATTTCCTGAGCAAGCTCCGTCAGTATATAAAATCACCTCTTTCATTGTTCAATCCTTAATTTGTCGCAAATTTCTTCTAGTGTAGCAATATTTTTGTCTAGAATTGGAAAAACATGCTGTCCATCTTTTTCTTTTCTAGGCAAAATATGCACATGGAAATGGAAAACTGTTTGCTCAGCACTTTCGCCATTTGCATTTAAAATGTTAACTCCATCAAATCCGC
>CALVNK010000014.1 GCA_944349615.1 uncultured Clostridia bacterium | reverse complement strand
AGAATCTTGAATATATTTATATATAAAACCATCAGTGTGAAATTGTCACACTTAGCGGTAACTTTTGATAATATAGTGGAGGTGTAATGTTTGGTCAAAGAGTGAAAATAGGTGTTGCTTTTGGCGGTGGTGGCGCACGAGGGTTTACCCATCTTGGAGCAATCAAGGCTTTTGAAGAGTTTGGAATAAAATTTGATTTTGTAGCTGGTACAAGTGCGGGCAGTTTGGTCGGCGCTTTTTATGCGTGTGGCTATACTTTCAAACAGATGTATGATATAGTCAAGACAATAAAAGAAAAGGATATTCGCAAGAATTTAATACCATTTACTCCATCCAAACTCGACGGACTTGGTGAGATAATTATAAATAATTTAGGGGACATCAATATAGAGGATACAAAAATTCCATTTGCTGCTGTGGCTGTCGACATAAAGTCGACAAAGGAAGTTTGTCTTGCCAAGGGCAATCTTACCAAAGCGGTGCTTGGAAGTTGTGCTGTTCCTGGTGTTTTTCAACCTATAATTTATGATGATATGATATTATGTGATGGTGGTCTTCAAAATACAATTCCCGCTGATATGCCTAGATATTTTGGTTGTGACTATGTGATAAGTGTTGATGTTAACAAGTCAAGAACCTATGGTACTGAAAGTACAAAAATGCTTGATGTGCTTTCGTGTTCGATAAGAATTCTGATGAAGAGTAATGCGGTGCGAGGATATGTAAACTCAGATCTTGTAATTGCTCCAGAAACAAAGAGATTTAAGTCTACAAGGACTGACGGCATGGAGGAAATGATTGAGGAAGGTTACAAAGCCACAATCGATGCTATGCCTAAAATTATGGAAATATTTAGAAAGAAGAAAAAGCACAAGATAAAGAATTTGCCAACTGATATTAAGTTTATAAGATAAAAAATGAATGCCAAATTAGCACAAAAGAAAAATGAAGATAAATTTTACAAAAAAGGTGATTTTTGGATAAGAATTTGTTTATCCATTCTATTCTTATCTGTATTTTTTATTGTTTTCTTTTGGTGTAATGGACAACTTTATTTTACTAAGGTTAATTATGTTGATGACTATCGCAATTTTCCTTTTCAGGTACATATTATTGATGTTGAGCAGGGCGACAGTTTTCTTGTCAAATTTCCAAATAATCAAGTCATGTTGATTGATTGTGGAACACAAGATGAAGGCGAGAATGTTGTTCGATATGTTAAGGCATTTTTTAAAAATGAAGGATTAAATAAAATAGATTACCTACTTTTAACCCATCAAGATGCCGATCATGTGGGCGGGGCAACCAAAGTTTTATCTCAAATTAATGTTGAAAATTTGATAAGACCTAAGGTAGTGACTGAAAGCGAAAGCGATCTTTATCCTTATTATCAAGTTTCACAGTCGCAGACTTATGATACAGTTATAAATCTTGCTTATCAAAATGAATGTAATATAATTTTTGGAGAAAGAGGACTTGAGTATGATTTTGATGGTGCAGTGGTTGAATTTTTGTCGCCAAGTCAAAATTATTATTCTGCATCAAATGACTATAGTGCAGTTATAATGATTACATGTCTAACGAAAAAATTTCTCTTTATGGGTGACGCAACAAAACAAATAGAACAGGCATTGATTGCTGAATATGGAGATTATCTCAAAGCCGATGTTTTGAAAGTTGGTCATCACGGCTCCTCCACATCTTCGTCACTTGAGTTTTTGCAGATTGTTCAGCCTGAATATGCAATCATTTCGGCAAGAGAGCAAAGTGATTTTCCATCAGCCCAGGTGAGTAATAATCTCAATTCGCTAAATATCGACATTCTATCCACTGCAAATTTAAATAATTTTGCTATAACAATCTACAACAATCAAATTGTCTATGCAAAAGCGATATTTCCATCAAGCGAGCTTGCACTTTTAATATCAATCATTATTATTGCTTTAATTTTGACATGGGGAATTAAAATCAAGGATAATACGAATAAAAATAAACAAAAATAAAATTGCCAGTAACTAGGATAAAATCATTGCAAAATTGATCGCGTTTGTGATATGATATCAGTATGGATAAAAAAAAGGAAGTAATAAATATCTTGCTTGTGTCGCTAGATGATAGGTTTGCAAAAAATGTTGTAGAGAATCTAGCGGACATTTTAGATATGTATAATAGTGATTGTAAGGATCTTGTTGTATATGATTTAATTGATCCTAAAGACATCTTAGAAAAATGTGGAATCGATTATTTTAAAAAGCGTGAAAAGGCAGTGCTTGAGAATTGTGCAAGCTATCATGACACAATTATGTCAATTGATTATGATCTTTTTAAAGAATATAATGATTTATTTAAAAATTCTATAGTTGTTTTCTTAAATTGTAAAAGTAGTCAAAATTTCAAAGTACCAAGCAAAATTGATAGAGTTAATCGTGAGAATTTCTTACGCAAACATTCAACTTTCGAAATTTATGTAGAGCGCAAAGTTACAAGAAAGGTTTGCAATATGATAATAGATAAATTGAAGGAGATAATATGAAAATTTGGGATAAGACATTAAATTATGTAAAGTCGCTAACTGCTCAATCTATCACAATGGCAAAAAGCGGGCATACAGGATCTTCTCTTGGCATAAGTGCCATGATGCTTGCTCTTTTTAAAGACCATTATAATTTCGATATTTCGGATACCGACTTTTTAAATCGTGATAGACTTGTGCTGTCAAATGGACATGCATGTCCTGTCTATTACACGTTTTTATCTCTTTTTGGATTTGACCTTTCACTTAATGATCTTAAGAATATGCGTGCTTATCAAAGTAAGACTCCTGGTCATCCTGAGTATAAGGTTACAGATGGAGTGGAAGTTTCAACAGGTCCTCTTGGTCAAGGTGTGGCAAATGCTGTTGGAATGGCGATAGCTTCTTCTATTATGGCTGAAAGATTTAACAGTGTTGGCTTTCCTATAATTAACAACTATACCTATTGCATAGCAGGAGATGGCTGTCTTATGGAAGGAGTTGCACAAGAAGCTTGTTCTCTTGCTGGAACATTACAATTAAATAAACTTATTCTGCTGTATGACTCAAACGAAGTGACAATAGATGGAAACATCAATATCTCTAATAGAGAAAATGTTGCAAAAAAATTTAAGGCTATGGGCTGGAATGTTATAAGATGCAATAAGGGTAATGATTTTAAGGCATGTTCAAGAGCAATCGGTCGAGCAAAAAAATCAAGTTTACCAACGATTATAATATTCAAAACTACAATAGGAATAGGCACTGATAAGGAAGGGACTAGCGCTATTCATGGCATTGCACTTAATGAAGAAGAATTAAAGTCTTTCAATAAGAAACTTGGCGTGTTTGAAAATTTCTATGTACCAAACGATGTGCGTGATTATTGTATGGAAAGCTCAAGACGCGGAAAATTAAATCACGAAAGATGGAATCAAGAGCTTGCAGTTTATGCTACCTCAAACCCTGAACTCTACAGGCAATTCGTTGCCTTCTTTGACAAGAAAAAGGTAGATTTCGAAAAGATATATCGATCGTCATACAAGTTTGAGGGCAATAGTGGGCGTGATATGAACCATGCAATTTTAAATATGGTAGCCGATAAATTATCGCAAATAGTTGGTGGCTGTGCAGATGTTGCTCACTCAACAAAAGCCTTTATTGAAAATGGTGGATATTATAGCGTGGCTAATAGGCGAGGAAGAAATATTCATTTTGGAGTCCGCGAGCACGCAATGGCTGGAATTTGCAATGGAATTGCACTTTATGAGGACTTTGTGCCATTCTGTTCTACTTTCCTTTCTTTTGCAAACTATATGCTTCCATCAATAAGACTTGCATGCTCGATGAAACTCAAGGTTTTATACTTTTTCTCGCATGATAGTATCATGGTCGGAAAAGATGGTGTTTCACACCAACCTATAGAGCAACTTAGTCAACTTCGAAGTCTAATTGGTATGACTGTGTTTAGACCATGTGACCAAAACGAACTTGTTGCAGGCTACAATTGTGCTTTAAATTATAATGGACCATACTCTATCATTTTATCTAGACAGAAACTTGAAAGTGTAGATGGAAAATATAAGGAGGCAATGCTGGGTGGATATATTTTAAGACAAGCAAAGTCACAAGCAGATATAGTGCTTTTTGCATCAGGCAGTGAAGTTGCTTTGGCGCTAAAAGTTGCCGACGAATTATCTAAAAAATATGATGTATCTGTTGTATCAATGCCAAGTATAGAACTTTTTGAAAGACAGACTCAAAGTTATAAAAACAAAGTTCTTCAAAAGAACGCAAAATTAAGAGTTGCGATCGAAGCCTCAAATGACACTGTATGGTATAAATACATTGGAGATAATGGTGTATTTATCGGTGTAGAAAACTATCAATCAAGTGGCGAAGGTGAGGATGTCTATAGAAAAGCAGGCTTTAACGAAAAAGAAATTGTAAGAACGATAAATAGAAAGATGAGTGAGAAGGGTAACAAATAGTTATCCTTTTTTTGTGGCAATTTATTAATTTATTTAAAGTAGAAAAATTATAGAAGTGGTTTTTAGTCATTTTTTGCTAAATTTCGCTAAAAAAGTTTAAGCATATTCTTTTTTTAGAATATATAATATATGAAAAGAGGTAGAATATGCAATATAAAAAGAATATGGTTTTACAAGGTGTTGATGAAAAGAATAAAAAGGGACTTTTGTCTATATCTAGTGATGGGAAAAGCGTAAAGGGACAGCTTCGTCTTTATAATTTTGGAATAGAGCCTAGAGGTATTATAAGTCTTGGCGTGGTAACAAATGGCAAGGTGGAAAAAGCAGGGCTTATAAGAAATGGAAGCATGCTCTATACTTTTAATAGTAATTTTGCATTGTCAAATGATTTTTCATGTGCTGTTGTCAATTTTGATAATGGTCAGCCTAAGCCTATATTATATGGTTCTACAATTAGTACAGAAAGAGATATGGTTTACGAAGAAGTGATAAACTCTCTTTCGAAAACTAAAAGTGCAAGTGAAGTTGAAAATATTTTAGATGACTATGGTATCGATTTTGATGACGAAGAAAAGGCAGAGATAGATAATTGTATCGATAAAGCAATGACCGAGGAACTAGCATTACAAGAAGATGATTGCAAAAATGATTGTGAAAATTGTGAATATAAAATGTACTATATGAAAAATGCTATAAAAACCAAGAGTGTTGAAAAACAAAGTGTAAAAAATCAGTCTTTCTATAATGAAATGAAAGGACAGATTGACAGTCTTTTTGAAAATAATCCGACAGAAGAGTATCTTGAAACACTCATTCCAAATTCTAAATGGGTAAAAGTGGAATTGAAAAATGGCGACTATTATGTGCTAGGACTGATCTATCAAGATCAGCAGTTAAAATATATCTGCTATGGTGTACCTGGTGTGTATCAAGCATTGCCACCGCGACAACTATCAGGATATCCTGTTTGGTTTCCACTTGACAGCAACAAAAATGAAGGCTTTGGCTATTGGCTTTCATATCAAGATGCAGAGAATGGAGAAAGTGTAAAAGCAGTAATCATTTAATCTGCTTTTGTGAAATAGAAAAAGATATTCATAAACTAAGTTCAAAAATAATATATATATACAAAGGACAAGTTTATGAAATATTTTTGTTTAGCCTGCCTTTCGTTATGCGTCATATTTTTATTGTTATTTGGCATCTATCTTCTACTTGGATATCTAGGCTGGCATTTTGCCATGTCAAGAAAGAGTGGCTTAAAGAAGGGAATTGAGTTTAATTCAAAACGCAAACGAACACAAGAAGATATTGACTATTTTAAAGATTATAAAGTGCTTGATTTAATCACTTTTGATAATTTGAGATTGAAAGGTTTTTATAAGGATAATAACTTTTCAAAACTTGCAATCATAGTGCACGGTTATGGCGGATGTCATTATGATGTAGTAAAGCAATGTCAGATATTTGAGAAGGTAGGTTATGACATTTTCACATTAGACTTAAGGGCTCATGGCGAAAGCGAAGGAGACGCGCTTACAATGGGACTTTATGAAAGTCAAGATCTTTTATCGTGGATAGAGCAACTTTCTTCCTTTAAAGATTATCGCATCGCTCTGTATGGAATATCAATGGGCGCAAGCACAGTGCTTCTTTCGGCATCTGATAAAAAAGCGAAAAACATCCAACTCGCGATTGAAGACTGTGGTTATGACAATGCAAATCGAGAATTTTCCTATATATTTGCCAAGAGCAAAATTAAGAGAAAATGGCTCTATCGCATTTTCTATAAATACACAAAACAAGTCAAGAAAATAGACCTAAGACAGATAGATATAGCAAAGTCTATAAAAAATTTAAAAATGCCAGTCCTATTTATACATGGCGATAAAGATGAATTTGTTCCAACAGAAATGGTTTACACACTTTTTGATAGTATAGGTACAGATAGAAAATCACTTTATATCGCAAAGGATGCAACGCATGGCAATGCGTATGAAGTCAATCCAAAACTATATGAACAAAAAATTTATACCTTTTTAAATAAATATGGAATGTAAAATAAAATAAAAATGTCGAAAATATTCTAAAAAATGAAATAATAAAATAAATATTAATATATTAAAAAAAATAAAAAATAAATTAAAAAAATAAAAGATAAATTAAAAAAATAAAAATAATTAAATTAAATTAAAATAATAAAAAAATAGGTTTAAAAATAAAAAATGCAATATTTTTTTATTTATTGCATTTTTTATTTAATTTTAGTTATTATTTTTAAAATTTTTCAGGAAATTATAGTCTTCAATTGCCTGCTGTTTTTGCTGTTCTAAAAGTTGTGACTTGCCATTCTCTATAGTTTGAGTAAATCGTCTTTCTTTCTTCAAGAAATCAAAGTATTTTTCTGGCTGGAAATTGCTATCAAGTTCAAGAGTGTCTAAAGACGGATTATAAATATAGAGTGGCCAGAATCCACACTCAACAGCATCTTTAGTTTCATGGGTATGTCTTTCTAGATCAAAACCTTGATTGATACAAGGTGAGTATGCAATAACAATGCTCACTCCTTTATATTCCTGTGCTTGTGATAAGGCCTTTATAGTTTGATTGATATTTGCGCCAAGTGCAATTTGAGCGACAAATACATTTCTATAGGTTAGTGCAATGTTGCCGAGATTTTTCTTTGGCAGATTTTTTCCGCCTTCTGCAAATTTTACAGAGGCTCCCGTTGGAGTTGCTTTGCTTTGTTGACCACCTGTATTTGAATAGGTTTGATTGTCAAGTACAAGGATATTGACATCTTCTCCGCTTGCTAAGATATGGTCGAGTCCACCATAACCGATATCATAAGCCCAGCCATCTCCGCCAATTATCCAAACCTTTTTATCTTTATTTTTGCTATTATAGTTATTGCCAAGTTTAATACCAAGACCAAACTCTGCATTGTCTTCGAATAAACTGTTTGCCCAAAAAACTCCGCCGTTTTCGTCTTCGCCATAAGGGCAAGCACCAAAAGTGCCACCATAGATAGATGAGCAACCCGTTGCATTTGCTATCATCATATTTGAACCATTGAGCATAGTTAAAATCTTGATATATGATGTCTCGCCACAGCCAGCACAAGCGCCACTGAATTCAAATAGTGATTTTTTAAACTGCAGTCCTTTTGCCATCTTTTCGCTGAAAAGAGATTGAGTAACTTTAGGCAAAGAAATATCTCTTCTATACTCATCACGCTTCTCGTCTAAGATTTCTTCAGTGCTTGTCATCTGCAATGCCTTTTTGATGGCAGGGCAAGTGCTTGCGCAAACTCCGCAACCTGTGCAATCTTCAGGAGAAAGCAAAATCTTGTAGAGTTTATCTTTTAGACCTATCGCATTTGCAAAACTATCCTTATCTTCAACACTCTCATCAGTAAGCACAGCCTTTAGTGCACTATGCGGACAGGATAGTACGCAATGACCACATTGGATACAGTTTTCCTTTATCCACTTCGGTAAGTTAAGTGCTATACCACGTTTTTCATACTTAGAAGTTGCAAGTTCAGTTGAACCATCACTTTCGAATTTTGAAACAGGAATGCTATTTCCATCTAGTGACAAAATCGGCTTCATGATGTTTTTATAGAACTCATTTTCATAGTCTGGAAGTGGTGGATAGGTTTTTCCGACAAGTTTGTTTATGTCGGCTTCTTCTATTGCTGATAGTGCCTTTAAAACCGCCGAGTTATTTTTGTCAACCACATCTTGACCTTTGCTTGCAAAGATTTTTGATACCTGTTCTGTCACGCTTGAGATAATCTCGTCATCATTTAAGAATTTTGTAACTTTTAAAAGGGCTGTTTGCATGATGATATTGATTTTATTGCCAAGTCCGCACTCGGTTGCAATTTTTTGAGCGTTGATGATAAATAACTTAGCATTTTTTTCTTTCAATTTTTTTACATAGGCTATAGGCAAAACCTTGCCAATCTCGTCACTATCAAAGATAGAGTTTATAAGCACAATTCCATTTTCTTTAAGACCTTTTAGGCAATCATATCTAGGTACAAAAGAGAAATTGTTGATTGAAATTACATTGGCATTTTCTATTAAATATTCGCTTTTAATTTTACTATCGCTTAGTCGCAAGTGAGAAATAGTCATGCTTCCAGACTTTTTGGAGTCATATTCAAAGTATCCTTGAATTTCCTTATTGTATTTTTCACCTAAGATTTTTACTGTAGATTTGCTTGCAGAAACAGAGCCATCAGATCCAAGACCAAAAATCTTTATTTCAGTCATAGCAGTGTTATATTCATAATGCTCAAGTGGCAGGGATGAGTACAATTTATCGTCATTGATACCAACTGTGAAATTATCCTTTAGTTCTTGTTTCATATTATTAACAACCGCATTGACACAAGCAGGAGTAAAGTCCTTTCCGCCAAGACCATATCTACCAGAAAGCACTTTGATATTTTTCTCGCTCTTTAAAACAGCACTCATTACATCAAGTGCAAGCGGGTTAGTCGCGCCATTTTCCTTTGTTCTATCAAGCACGGTAATGACTTTACATGACGAAGGAAGCGTCTTTATAAATTCTTCAGCATAGAAAGGTCTATAAAGTCTTACTTTGATAAGACCAAGATTGCAATCTTTGTTATTATCAATATATTCTTCAATAGTCTGACAAGATGAGCCGATAGCGACTATCACATTCTCAGCATTTTGACTGCCGTAATATTCAAATGGACTATACTTGATGCCAGTTATCTTTGCTATATCGTCAAATATTTCGATTAAATCATCTTTTACCTTGTCATATTTATATTGATTTGCCTCTCTATTTTGGAAGAAAACATCTGGATTTTGTGCTGTACCATATTGTTTGTCTTGATAGGTTGCCTTAAATTTTTCGAAATAGTCTTTGATCACAAGTCTTATTTCATCGTCAGAGAAGGTGTTGATTTTTTGAAGCTCATGACTTGTTCTAAATCCATCAAAAAAGTGTAATACTGGCAGGCAAGCTTTCATAGCGAGAGTGTGACTTGCAAGTGCCATGTGCTGACTTTCCTGTACCGAACTTGAAGCAAGCATGATAAAGCCAGTAGATCTTGCCATCATCACGTCAGAATGGTCACAAAAAATTGACAGTGCACTCGAAGCAACCGCTCTTGCTGATACATGGATGACACAAGGAAGACCTTCGCCAGCCATTTTAAGCATATTTGGGAGCATCAAAAGAAGCCCCTGACTTGATGTGAAGGTGGTGGAAAAGGCACGCGACAAAAGAGCGCCGTGTACAGTGCCACTTACACCGCCTTCAGATTGCATTTCAACCATTTTGACATCTTCGCCAAATATATTTTTAACTCCCTTAGAGTTTAAAGTGCTACAATATTCTGCCATAGGACTTGATGGCGTAATAGGATAAATAGGAATTACCTGTGATAATTTGTATGCTATATCTGCGCTTGACGAGCAGGCGTCTATTATTTTTTTAATCATAAATTCTCCTAGATAGTAGTATATATTTTTTTTGTTTTTAAGTCAATAATTTTTAAAAATCATTAAATTAAAATTGAATATAGAATTGCTTTATTTTTAAATACAAAGAAATATTTACATTGCCACTTATTAAAAAAGATATTGAAATAAAAAAGTGAATAAAACTATAAATAAAATTGCAATTAATTTTGAAATTTTCTCTTAAAATTATATAATAGCACTATGAGAAGAATTTTACTTACTATTGAATATGATGGCTCTTGCTATAGTGGTTGGCAAAAACAGCCTGACAGAAGGACTATTCAGGGCGAAATTGAGCAGGCACTTTTTCGCATCCTAGGGCAAAAGATTGAAGTCTTTGGAAGCGGAAGAACAGATGCAGGTGTCCACGCTTTAAATCAAAAAGCACATTTTGATCTTGACACGCCAATACCTATTTCAAAACTTGCGAGCATTATAAATAATCAGTTGCCTGATGATATAGTGATAAAAAGCGCAGAAGAAGTTGCAAATGATTTTCATGCAAGATTTTCTTTAACCAGAAAAGTGTATAGTTATACTATTTTTAATTCTCAGTATAAAGATGCTTTTTTAGCAAGACGAGTAGGCAGAATTGAATATCCACTCGACGAGAAGAAGATGGCAAAAGCAGGGAAATTGCTTATTGGCGAGCATAATTTTAAAGGCTTTGCTTCAGCCAATACCTGTACCGATAACTTTGTACGCACAATATATGATCTAAAAGTTGAAAGAGATGGCGATTTCATATATGTTATAGTAGAAGGAAGTGGCTTTTTGTACAATATGGTGCGAATAATTGTAGGAACGCTTGTAGATTATAGTCTTGGCAATTTGACACTCGATGATATAAAGTCTGCCTTAAAAAATCAAGATAGATCAAAGTCAGGGCGTACAATGGTGGCAAGCGGGCTATATTTAAAAGATGCTATATATTAATTAATTTTTAATATTGCAATAAATAAAAGAAATGCTTTAAAATGTTGTGATTTGCTTTTATTTAGCCTTATAAATAGAATTTTTATTTAATACGTTTAAAATTCCATACAAAAAATTTATAAATCTCAAAATGCGATTGATTTTATCAGCAGAATATGATAAAATAACGTGAAAGTAAAGAAAAGAATAAACTTATTTACAGATTGATTAGGAGATATTATGACTACTGATAGAGAAATTAAAGATTTATGGATAAAGTTTTTTAAAAATCATAATTTTACACAAATACCAGGATATTCTATTATACCAGAGAATGATCCAACTGTTCTTTTTACTACTGCAGGCATGCATCCACTTGTACCTTATCTATTAGGGGAGCCACATCCTTATGGTGACCGTATTTTTGATGTACAGAGATGTATAAGAACCAATGATATTGATGAAGTCGGTGATGCTACACATCTTACTTGCTTTGAAATGCTTGGAAATTGGACTCTTGGCAAATGTGATAAAAAAGAAATGATTAAATTAAGTTTTGAATTTTTAACTAGCAAAGATTATCTCAATCTTCCAAAAGAAAGAATTGCTGTGACAGTATTTGGTGGCGACGAGATTGCTCCAAGGGATGACGAGGCATATAATGCATGGAAAGAATGCGGTATAGAAAAGATTTACTTTAGCACTGAAAACAATTGGTGGGCTCTAGGTGGCGGAGTTGGTCCTTGCGGTCCTGATACCGAGATGTTTTATGATACAGGCAAGGAAGAATGCGGGGAGAATTGTTCGCCACTATGTGATTGCGGAAAATATGTTGAGATTTGGAATGATGTATTTATGCAATATCTAGTTGCTAAAGAAGGAGAAAAAGCAACAAAACTTGCTAGACCTAACATCGATACAGGTATGGGACTTGAGCGTACTGTAATGGTGTTGAATGGTCAAGAGAGTGTATATGACAGTGGATGCTTAAAGCGTGCTATCGATTTTATGGCAAGCAAAGCTAAAGACGGTTACAGCGAAAGCAATAAGAGAAATTATAGAATAATTGCTGATCATCTTCGCTCCGCAGTTTTCATTTTGGGAGATGAAAAGGCGGTTGTGCCTTCAAATGTGGGACAAGGATATATTTTGCGTAGATTTATAAGACGGGCAGTAAATTGTGCTCGCAGTATAGGTCTTGATAAGGAAAACTTTGCTCAAATTGTCGATATCTATGTTGATGAGTATGGTAAAGATTATTCAGATATCGCTTCAAAACGCGACTTTATTAAGGATGAACTTAAAAAGGAAGTTGAAAAGTTTTCTAAAGCAATAGAAGACGGCTTTAAAGAATTTGAAAAGGTTATAAATGGCATTGAAAGACATAAACAATTTGCTAAAGAAGGCGAGATCGTTGAAAATAAGCTAAGCGGAAAAGCAGTCTTTAGACTTTATGATACTTTTGGTTTTCCATTTGAACTTACTCAAGAACTTGCAAATGAGAGAGGATACAGTGTAGATAAAATTGACTTTGATGCTAGATTTAAGGAACATCAAGAAAAATCTCGCGCATTAAGTCAAGGTCAATTTAAAGGCGGTCTTGCTGACACTTCACAAAACTCTGCCTTTCTTCATACTGCCACACACTTGCTTCTTGCTGGGCTTCAAAAGATGTTTGGCAAACAGGTTGTGCAGAAGGGATCAAATATTACTCCTGAAAGACTTCGATTTGACTTTAATTTAGATCACAAAATGACGAGTGAAGAATTAAAGGAACTTGAAGATTTTGTTAATAAGGCAATCGATCGTAAAATTCCTGTAGTTCAGCAGATTATGACACTTGACGAGGCGAAAAAGGCAGGAGCTCATGGTACGTTTGAGAACAAGTATGGTCAGGAAGTGAAGGTCTACACCATTGGCGATGTAAGCAAAGAAATTTGCGGAGGTCCACATGCTGAAAACACAGGCGATCTCCATCATTTCAAAATTATAAAAGAAGAATCATGCGCAAGTGGTATAAGAAGAATTAAGGCAATTTTAGATTAGACTATTCATAGATTTATCATTTAATAAAAACAAATAAAACTATTGAATTTATGTTAAAAAAATGCTATAATCATAATAAAGGGGGGCTTTAATGGCACAAGGCGGAAATGTAAGAAAGGGATTTACTATATATCTACTTATATTGTTTTTTATAATCCTAGCTGGACTTTTAGGTTGTATTGTAGCAATGTTATTCTCTCCTTTTACCAATATTTTGGGCATTCAATATTATGTATATAACTATCGTGAAATCTTTAAAGAAACAGATGCAGGACAAGCCTACAATCTAGATGATATCTCAGTTATTAATGTCGATACTAACTCTGCAAATGTTACCTTGCAACGAAGAAATGATGTAGATCAATTTTATATTGAATTTACAACAACATCAAAGGGCTTTGCTAAAGGCGATCAAAATACAGATTTCGATCATTACATTGAATATGATTCAACACTAGATACTTTAAATATTTCTGTACATGAACCAGAAGGATTCATTAGATTTGAAAATAATGTCAACATAAATCTACTTTTGCCAATGAACGATGCTAGCGAAGATTTTGATAATATAGACCTATATATCAATACAAATTCTGGCAATGTTTATATCGGCAACAACGCAACCGATAATTTGAATCCAAATTTCAAATATGATACTAAAATCAAAAATCTTTATATTACAATGAATGATGGCAGTTTGAGATTTGCTGAGAATAGTACAAACGAGTTTGAAAATTTAAGAATTAATATCGGTGATGGTAGAGTAACTAGTGAAAAGAATATTTCTTTTTCAAACTCACTCAGCATTAATTCAAACAGCGCTAGATTTGATTTGGCCAATTTATCTTATACTGCTACGATGAATCACAATATGCATATTAATCTCAATTTAGATGACTCTATTTTCTATGCAGATACGATTAACGGAAATTTAAATTTGAATATGCGTGGTGGTCATTTCATTGTAGATAGTATAGAAGGCTCTATCAATTCAAACAGCGCAATTACTCAAATGAGCAATGGTAAAATAACAATAGGCAGTGTTGCAGGAAATATTTCACTTCCTTATGCAAATAATTCCGATATTACAATTGATTCTATGACTGAAGGAAGTCAGGCATATATCCACGCAACTGGCGGAAATATAACGATCAATTCACTGAAAGGCATGGCTTGGCTTGAAACTACTTCTGGTAAAGTAGATGTAACTACTTATAGCGATGGACTCGAAATCATCACCACGACAGGCGCAATTAATTTGGTTTATGATGTGGCCACTGTCAGTGATGTTGTTTTGAAATCAAATAGCGGAAGGATCAATGCTTTTGTTAGATCCAATCTTTCATGTGTTATGAAATTCCACGATAAAGATGGCATTTATTATGATGACGACAATGGACCAAGCACTGTAAATTTAATTTTGCATGATATAGGCTTCCAAAATCCAGCAATTATAAACAACGGACTGGACGAAAATTCAATGCTATTTTATTCGGACGGAAGAATCACAGTTGATTTAATTGAAACGTCAAATATATAAATAAGTTTAAAAAAGATAGTAATTGCTATCTTTTTTTGTTAGCCAGTTTGTCTATATTATTTAATAACTTGCTTGAAAAAGAAAAATTTGGTATAATCAAGTAAAGGAATAAAACATGAAAATTTTACATTGTGCAGATTTGCATTTAGGAGTAAAAAACTCCAAATTACCATTTGATAAAATGCAAATACTAGAAAATGAGCAAATAGTGGCAACTAGCAATCTATTTGATAAGGCGATAGATGATGGTTATGACATTGTGATAATAGTTGGCGATCTTTTTCATAAAAAAAGCGTACCAAACAAAATCATCAATTCCTTTTTTGATGCGGTAGAAAGGTTTAATAGACCTGTTTTATATACTTATGGCAATCATGATGAAAAGTTTGAGTTTAAAAATCTACCATCAAACTTTATAATTTTAAATAAAGATTTACCTTATTATAAGTTGCTTGATTGTGCATTCTATCATAATCAAATTGATTTAGATGTGTTAGAAAATGTCTACGATGCTAAGGACAATAATATCCTTTTAGCGCATGGTAATTTGATAAACAGTCGTGACAATGATTATATAAATTTAACTGAAATTTTAAATAAAAAACACTTTGACTATATTGCATTAGGACATAGTCATTCTTTTGAAAAATTTGAATATTTAAACAATCTTGCCGTCTACAGTGGAAGTTTATTTTCAAATGGCTTTGACGAGATGGGTGACAAAGGTTATGTTTGCGTCAACATTGAAAATAAAAATCTACAACTTGCATTTTGTCCGTACGCTACGCGAAGATACATGAAAGTACAGATCGACATTACAGATATCGATGATTTTAGCATGTTATTCAATAAAACTATATCCTGTATGAGTGATATCTCAAAGAATGATTTAGTAAGAATAGAACTTGTAGGCTATTTCAACCAAGATAGCGAAAAATATCTATCGCTATTAAAGGAAAAACTAGATGACTATTTTTATGTTGAAATTATCGACAAATCTAAAATAAAGATAGATTTGGATAGTATAAAAAATGAAGAGCTTTCTTTTAAAGCCGAATTTTTAAAACTTGTAAATGAGAGTGAACAAGATGAAATGATAAAAACAAAGATATGCATGCTTGGAATTGAAGCATTAAAAGGGGACAATTTATCTTTATGAAACTTTTAAAATTGCATATAGAAAACTTTGGCAAATTGTCAAATCAAGACATTGATTTCGCCGATGGAATTAATCAAATTTATAAAGAAAATGGCTGGGGTAAAAGCACCTTAACTTTCTTTATAAAGGCAATGTTCTATGGAATGAGTGCAAAGACTCGCGGAGAAGATTATAAAAGTGAAAGGACTCGCTTTATGCCTTGGCAAGGCGGAATATATGGTGGATACATAATATATCAAATTGACGGGAAGGAATATAAAGTTACTCGAACTTTTGCTAAAACTCCAGAAGGTGATACCTTTGAACTTTTAGATAAATCGACAAATTTAATAGTAAAAAATGAAATGAAACCGCTTGGCGAACAGCTTTTTGGTGTAGGGGTAGAAACATTTACTATGACTGTGTTTTTCAGCCAACTAGATTTTAAAAGTTCTTTGAATGACAGCATATCATCTTCTCTTGTAGGACTTGATAAATATCAAAATGATTTAGATAAAGTCGATAAGGCAATAAAGATATTGAAAGAGAACAAAAGTGGATTAAAAAGATTGATTGTAGGGAAAAGCGAACTTGAAAGATTAAAACTTTCATTTAATGAAAATAATTCAAAACTCATCAAACTAAATGACGAAAAGCAAGGCCAGCTAGAAAAAGAGCAAGACTTAATCAAAGAACTTGAAAATATTAAAAGCAGATTTGAAAGTGAAAGAGAAAAGATATCATATCAAGAATTAAAATTTCAAGAAAAGGCAGAACTCGAAAGTCAAGTTAATCAATTGAATAATCAAATAAATCAATTGAAAAATCAAAAAGAATCTTATAGCAATGATAAAAAAGATAATTCAAAACTTTTGCTTTTAGGTCTATTTATTTCACTTGCAATTGCTGTTGTCTTTTTAGTTATTGGCATTTTAAATGTTGTTAGCATCGTTGTCGGCATTGCCATATCCTTGGCGATGTTTATTGCAAGCGGAGTATTTCTATATTTCTCACTTAGAAAGCGAAATGGAAAGCAAAATAATAGTGACGACTTTGGCAGTGAAATAGTCAATCTTAAGCATAAACTGATTGACAAACAATCTTCACTTGCGAAATTACAGGGCTCAATTTATCCAGATAGACGCGAACTTGATAATTTAAGTGATAAAATAAAAGCCTATGAAATGCAACTTTTGCAAATAAGGCATAATAAAGAAAACATTGAAAATTTAATAGGTCGCTATATTGAAGAAAATGATGTCCTTGAAAATAAAATCAATCAAACAACTTCTGTAAACCGTGAAAATGAAGAAAAGATAGATCTTATTGATAGGACAATTGGATATCTTACTAAAGCTCGAGAAAATGTTTCTTCGAGATTTGTAGGCGATATAAACAACGATTTTGCAAGCCTGCTTGATAATTTCAATATTGATAAGGATAGATTTGTAGTTGACAGCAAGTGGAATGTTCTTGAAAACTCCATAGTTGGCATGAAAAGTTTTGAGTTTTCATCGCAAGGTTATAAAGATATAATTTCTCTTTGTCAACGATTGATATTGATTAGGAAAATTTTCAAAGGCGAAAGACCAGTTATTATTCTCGACGACATATTTGTCAATCTTGATGATGAAATGTTGAAACTTGCAAAAGACCTTATAAAGTCAATTTCAGCACAGTATCAAATAATATATATTTGTTGTAACGAACGCTCTAAAATATAAATAAAAGGGCAGATATTTAATACAAAATATTTGCCTTTTTTGTATTGTTTTATATTAGCTTAAATTTTTATTGCGAAAGGTGTAATTAGTTATAAATCAAAAATAAATTTTCGAGATAATTTTTAAAAAGTATATAAAAACACTTGATTTTTTAAATCAAATTTGCTATATTAATAGAGCAAACCTTAGCTTACTGCATATAAATATATATGACTTGCGGGAGTGGCTCAGTGGTAGAGCGTTGCCTTGCCAAGGCAAATGTCGCGGGTTCGAATCCCGTCTTCCGCTCCAAATTTGGTACCATCGCCAAGTGGTAAGGCCAAGGTCTGCAAAACCTTTATTCCCCGGTTCAAATCCGGGTGGTACCTCCATCGAAGAAAGAATAGCGGGCACAAAGTCCGCTTTTGTTTTGTCTAAAGTGCTATAAAATAGTAGCTATTTAATTTTATATCAAATAATTTATTTGCCTATAAAATTATCCAATTTACTTTTAAAAAATATTTTAATTAAATATTTTTTAAAGAGATTTAAAAATTGAATATTATCTAAAAAGAAATTGAAAATAGAAAGTTTATAAAAACACTTGATTTTTTATATTAAAAATGATATATTGAAATATGTAAAATTTAAATATGCTGGTGTGGCGAAATGGCAGACGCAAGGGACTCAAAATCCCTCGAAGGCAACTTCATGTGGGTTCGACTCCCACCACCAGCACCATCGGCGAAAACTGCATTTTGCAGTTTTTTTAATAAAATATAGGGGAGTCGAACCCACATGGGTGAGACACGGGTTCCCTGAAAATGCTTGCATTTTTAGGGTGAGGTTCCCACCACCAGCACCAGCATCGGCGAAAACGGCATTGTTGCTTGTTTTCGCTTTTTTAAAAAGCGAAAAGCCACGCCCTAACATTTGTTTTCTTTTCGGGTTCCCTAAAAATTTGCAATTTTTAGGGTGATTTCGCGACCAATCGTAAATGCTCCTTTCGCTCGCATTTAGTCGCGACTTTGCTTCTAAGGTTTAAGTGTACCTCGCCACGCGGTTTGAATATATTTTAATTTATTTATTGAAACTGGGAGTCGAACCCACATGGGTGAGACACGGGTTCCCTGAAAATGCTTGCATTTTTAGGGTGAGGTTCCCACCAATTATCATTTTTTCTTTTTGCAATAATTCAATTTTTTAGTTTATAAGTTAATATTTCCTATATTATAAACTATGTGATGTTAAAATTTTACTATCATAAAATTTTAATAAATTCTATCGAATTTGTGTGCTAGTGCACACTCATCACATAATATGTATGACCATCAGCCTCACCCTTGCAAGCAAGTTCGGCTTCCGATAATATAAACTATGTGATGTTAAAATTTTACTATCATAAAATTTTAATAAATTCTATCGAATTTGTGTGCTAACGCACACTCATCACATAGTATGTATAACCATCAGCCTCACTCTTGCAAGCAAGTTCGGCTTCCGATAATATAAACTATGTGATGTTAAAATTTTACTATCATAAAATTTTAATAAATTCTATCGAATTTGTGTGCTAACGCACACTCATCACATAGTATGTATAACCATCAGCCTCACTCTTGCAAGCAAGTTCGGCTTCCGATAATATAAATTTTTTTTAAATTGATTGACACAAATTTTTTATTATGTTATCATATAAATATAAAAAATAGACATCAATTTAATATGGGAGTTTTTATGGAAACAATGTTTTGGGTATGGCTTGCTGTTATCGTAATATGCGTTGTCATTGAAATCGTAACTTTTGATTTGGTTTCAGTTTGGTTTGCGATAGGTGCTGTCATACCTTTTATCTTGGCAGGCATTGGAGGAATTCGCATTGAAATACAAATTGCGGTCTTTGTTGTGGTCAGTGCCTTATTAATTGCTTTTGTGCGAAGACTTGCAAAGAAATTTTTGTTTAAAAACATGAATTCAAAGACCAATTTAGAGCAGTACGAAGGAAAACAACTGCGAATGCTTGAAGAATGTGATTTTGAGCATAATGGTAGTGTAAAAATCAATGATGTTGTTTGGACTGCCGTTTCTGAAAATAACGAAAAGATTGAAAAGGACGCCGTTGTTGAAGTTGTCCGTTTTGAAGGAAATAAAATCATTGTAAAGAAAATTAAAGATGCTGACGTAAACCAAAAAGAAGAAAAACTTGAGCAGGATAAATCAGATAAGATAGTTGATGAAAAAACAACAAAATCAAGTAATGATAGTGTAGAGCAACTTGCCACTGAAACAAAAAAAGAAGATGAAGATACTTCTTCAAATAATGATTAAAGGGAGAATGATATGAGTGTTTGGGGTATTGTGTTAATTATTTTAGGCGTTTTGTTGTTGATATGTTTATGTATCTCTGTAAGAATTGTAAAGCAAGCAACGGCTGTAGTTGTGGAAAGACTCGGCAAATATCGTAAAACTTTAGAAGTTGGTGTGCATATGATTTTGCCTTTCTTTGATAGGACAAGTAAGCCAATTTCTTTGAAAGAGATTGTGGCAGATTTTAAGCCACAGCCTGTGATTACAAAAGATAATGTCACAATGCAGATTGATACTGTTGTTTATTTTCAAATAACCGATGCAAAATTGTATATGTACGGCGTTGATCAGCCTATTCGTGCGATTGAGAATTTGACTGCGACAACACTCCGTAATATTGTCGGAGAACTTGAACTTGACGAAACTCTCACTTCAAGAGATACAGTGAATACTAAGATGAGAGTAATCTTAGACGAAGCGACTGACGCATGGGGTATAAAAATCAACAGAGTAGAACTTAAAAACATTTTGCCACCTAAAGATATCCAAGACGCAATGGATAAACAGATGAAAGCGGAGCGTGAAAGACGAGAGCAAATTTTGCGTGCCGAAGGCGAAAAGAAGTCGAGCATTTTGGTTGCTGAAGGTGAAAAGGAAGCGAAAATTCTAAGAGCCGAGGCTGAAAAAACAGCGAAAATTCTTGCAGCACAGGCTCAAAAAGAATCACTGATTGCAATTGCTGAAGGTGAGAGCAAGGCCATCGAAATGATCAACTCTGCTCAGCCAGATGCCGCGTATGTTACATTGCAAGGTTTTGAAGCTTTAAAAGTGCTTGCAAATGGAAATGCTACAAAAATTGTTGTGCCAAGCGACATTCAAAATGTTTCTGGCTTGCTTACAAGTATAAGTGAAGTGATAAGAAACGATAATATCGCTATCAAGGCAAAGACAAAAGATAGTTTAAATAGTGAAGCGGAAGTTATTGATACACTTGCGTCGTCTAGTACAAACTCCACATCCAAAACGAACTCCATTGGCGACGATAATACAGATAATCAATAAAAAGGAGGAAATATGAAAAATTTAAAATCTAATATTGTTTGCTTTCTTAATTTAGTTATGGCGGTACTTATCTATGTATTTATGTCACAATCTTATTTGCACATTGGCACAGATACAGGATCTTTTATTGATAGAGTATCTACTGATATCACAGGTTATCAAATGCTCAGTGATGCCAACTATTTTGAAGGCAATTCGACACAGGTTATGATTGCGGTTTCAAATCTTTTAGTTTTGATCTTTGTATCACTGCTTGTTCTTATTTCACTATATACAATGCTATGCAACTTTGGTGTAATTAAAAAATCGACAAGACTTGCAAATTTCATTAATATTGCTTTAGGCTTACTTACATTTGTTTTTGCTTTAATTGCTATGTTTGGAATTGTTTCACTTGTAAATGACAATGAAATTTCTTCAAATCTTTCAAGTGTAGGTTGGGCTTCAATTGTTAATTTTGTAGTATCTATTGTTTTAGTTGTAACTACAATTTTGGCATATTTCTTTTCAAAACAAGCAAAATCTAAAAAAAGAAGAAAATAAAAAATAAAGCGTCGCCTAAAATATGAGTTTTAAAAAATCCACAGAAAAGATTTCATCTTAAAATTGTGGATTTTTTTGTTGGTAATTAAAAATATTAAATTTTTATTTTTTAATTTATAAAAAAATTCAATGTTTCCTAATTTTTCTTCTATATTATGTCGAATTAATATAATTTGAATATTTAAAAATAAAAATACGTAAGTTTAAATCTCACGCATTTTTATAGTTTTAATTATAATTTTATTCATGTCTTAATGATTCCACAGGATCAAGTTTTGCGGCTTTGCTTGCAGGGTAAAGACCAGCAAGTACGCTTATAACAACACTGATAGCAAATGCAATAAGTAGATATTGCCATTCAACCGCAATAGGAGCAAAGCCTAGAAGTGAGTTGAAAATAAGTGTTAGTACACCGATTATTATAAGTGATAGTAAGATACCGCTTATGGCACTTATTATTCCAATCAGTAAGCTTTCTGTTGAGAAGATCAGTTTTATATCCTTCTTCCTTGCTCCAATACTTTTCAGTACACCAATTTCTCTTGTTCTTTCAGAAACGCTCATATAAAGGACAACTAAGATCATTATAAGAGCAACGATCAATGATATACCGCCAATTATTGCAAGTGCAACTGAGAAAGTTGACATCATTTCACTAAACATTGAAGCAAGTTGTTCTTCCACTGAGCCTGTTAAATCTTTTCTATTTTGTGAAATATATCTGTTTATTAAGTCTGTTGTTTGTTCGCTATCTGTTTGAATATATAGTTGAGAAGGTTTAAGTCCCGTTGGATTTTCTGTATTTTGTGCTTCTATTACACATTTATCAAGATAATCATAGTCAATATACATTACTGTCATTCCAGAGAAAACTGAAACATCTACAAGACCTGATATAGTTACATCTTTATCTATATTTATAAGTGTATCGTTATAACTAAAATTAATCTGTAATTTAACAGTTTTGCCAACGACATCTTCTGGATTTTCGTAGCCCATAGCACTGACAATTGCTCGGCTTAACATAATCTCATCTTCACCACTTATTTTGCTATTGTCAGTGATCAACTGATTTTCGTCGTAATATGGTGGTGTAGTATATGTCGCCATGATTTGAGAACTAGCACTAGAACCATCGGCTTTTGTATAGAGGATGCTACCTGCTGCCATAGTTATCATAAAGTAACCATAACTTAGATTTTTATCTTCTCCTTCTGTAATGACACGAAATTCGCTGTCGTTTTGCTGAAGATATGTGTTTAATTCAGTTACAATTTCAGAGATTTCACTTTCTTCGAACATGTCTGGCATAAAACTCATGCCACCTTGATCTTCAATTTCATTTCCATTTCGATCAAGTCCGCTTTTTGAAATTGTAGCAATAGTCGGATCTGAATAACTTTGTGCTAGCGAATTGATATAGCCTGTAAGACCGCTTCCAAATGAAAGCATGATAATCAGTGCTATAAGAGAAATTGAAACGCCAATTGCCATCAATATATTTTTTACCTTGCTTGCCCACATATTATGGATGGAAAGTTTTAGGGCAGAGAGGAAAGATAGATGCTTTTCCTTTTTTGGTTTTTCTTGTGCAACTTCTTGATCTTCTTTGTGGATTATAAGTTGCCTTTTGGTTGTGCGCTTTTGATAATTTTCTGCTTTTTCATCGCGTACGATCTTTCCATCAGATATTTCAACAACTCTAGAAGAAATCGATGCGACTTTTTCAGAGTGTGTGACCATTATTACAAGTTTACCCTCGTCGTCAGCAATTTCTTTTAAGAGATTAAGAATTTGAGTTGTCGTTTGACTATCAAGTGCGCCAGTTGGCTCATCTGCCAATATGATATCTGGATCATTGATAAGTGCTCTTGCAATTGCAACTCTCTGCTTTTGTCCGCCAGAAAGTTGAGTCGGCTTCTTTTTTATCTGTTCTTTCAGTCCGAGTTTGGTTAAAATCTCGATCGCTTTTTCATTTTTTACGCTTTCCTTCACATTTGAAAGGGTGAGTGCTATTGTTACATTGTCAAGAATTGAAAGGTGTGGAATAAGGTTAAATGACTGAAAGACAAATCCGATCTTCTTTTTACGATAGTCATCAAGTTGTTTGTCTTTAAAGTCCTTAAGATTTTTACCATCGATTAAAATATCACCTTGATAGTCTGAATCTAGACCGCCAATCAAATTCATAAGCGTGCTTTTTCCACTTCCGCTTTCGCCCATAATAGAAACAAGTTCGCCTTTTTCAAAACTCAAATTGATATCTTCAAGCGCTCTAAATTTCATTTTGCCTAGAGAATATTCTTTGACAACATTCTTTATCTCAAGTTCTGCCATTATGCCTCCTGTTCTTCGAGTGTTCCATTTTCAAATTGACTTACATAAAGATCTCTATATGCGCCACCTTCGTCAAGTAGTTCTTGATGAGTGCCGACTTCTACAATATTACCATCTTTCATCACGATAATTTTATCAGCATTTTTGATAGTTGAAAGTCTGTGTGCAATCACAAAACTTGTTCTGCCTTTTGTCAATCTATCCATGGCAGTTTGAATAAGAATTTCCGTTCTAGTATCGACAGAACTTGTCGCTTCGTCGAGAATTAGAAGGGGAGCGTTTTGCACCATGGCTCTTGCAATCGTGAGAAGTTGTTTTTGTCCTTGTGATATACTTGTTTCTTCACTTAACACCATATTGTAACCATTTGGCTCTGTTCTAATAAAGTGGTCGACATTTGCCATTTTGCAAGCGTTTACGATTTCTTCATCGGTTG
>CALVNK010000013.1 GCA_944349615.1 uncultured Clostridia bacterium | reverse complement strand
CATACTGTGATGAGTGTGCGTTAGCACACAAATTCGACAGAATTTATTAAAATTTTATGATAGTAAAATTTTAACATCACATAGTTTATACTATCAATTCTGACACAACTTTTGACACAACTTTTTGAACAAAAATTGTGTTTTTAATGTAAAATTGAAAATTTTTTGATAAAAATAAAAAAAAGGCTATAAGCCTTTAATTTAAAGGGGAATAGCCTTTTCATTTTGGTGCTGGTGGTGGGAACCTTACCCTAAAAATCTGTTGATTTTCAGGGAACCCGTGTCTCACCCATGGGTTCGACTCCCTTACATTTTATTTAAAAAAACTGCAAGAATGCAGTTTTTCGCTGGTGCTGGTGGTGGGAGTCGAACCCACACGGTATTGCTACCTCGGGATTTTAAGTCCCGATTTCTAAAGGCTATTCGCCTTTAAAATAGGGTAGTTTGGTAATTTTGACACAACTTTTGACACAACTTTTTGACCAAAATTTAATTTAAAAAGACTAGATTTTTTCTAGTCTTTTATATACTTATTTATATTTATTTTTCTCTTTCAATTTTTCGTATTCAGTTTGTAATTGCCAAACTATATTTAATAGTTGAGCCTTTGTCTTTTCTTCAAAATAACTAAAATCATAATGTAGTTTAGGGTTGTATGCCATAGGAATTTCTTCTTCTTGTATTTGCTCTTCTTCCTGCTCTTCTTCTTTATCTTCTTTGTCATTCCCATTTAATTTTGCTTGTTGCTTTTCAAGTGTTTGCAGATTCTTTACATAATCTCTAATTTGTTTTATTGTAAAATCAAATCTCAAAACCTTATTTTGTAAATCTTTTTTTAGTTGTTCATTATCTATTTGTAAAAGTTCAAATAGTTTTGTTTTTGAAAAACCATAAAATTCAGCAAAAATCATTGGCTTATCAGTTTCCTTTGTTATAAATTTTTCATAACATGATAGCAATCTGCTACTTTCACTTTTACTAATTCCAAAACCATTCATAATTGTATCAAATGAATAAGTCATATTTTGATTTTTCTTTAAATAAATACCATAACTATTTTTCATAAACAAATTGTGAATTTGAAATACTAAAAAACATATCTCAGCAAAATTATCACTATCTTTTTTAAAACATTTGTCTAGTTTTTTAATATAAATAGTAAGTTCGTTTATAGGTTTATAACTAAAATCAATAAACTCATTTTCTGGTAAACAATATTGATTAAAATTTTCCATTTTTACTCCTTTTTTTAAAAATATATTGACTTTTTTGTTTTTATGAAATATAATATAAAAAAATCTTTTATATTTAAAAGGCAGTTTATCAAGCGGTGACGCTACAAGGGTTGATTTTTTTTTATTTAAACCTTTTATTAAACTTTTTTATTTTCTTTCGTGTTATCTTTGAAAATCTTAAATTGTTTAATTTTTCTTTGCCAAATTGCTCTTCTTTTTGCCAAAAAGGTGGACTTATGCGAGTTCGCCTTTTATCTTTGCTAAGTTTATTAGGATTTTCTCCTATCTCATAAGTTTTTGACCCATCTGCTATTTCTCGAGAATGAGTAATAGTATTTGCCTTAAACATATGTTTATGTTTAGCAGTTATGTAAGCAGGATGAGGTTTCTTTTCTATTCCAAAATGATTAGGATTATTGTCCATTCTAAACTCATTTTTTCTTAAATATTTTTTACTCATAGTTCTCCTGTAATTTTTTATCAAATATAGACATTTGATCATTAAAGATGCCATTAAGATTTATTTTTATTGGAACAAATCCTTTATCTAAGCTATCCTTAAGATTGTTGTCTATCTTTATTTGTAAGGTGTTGTAATCACTGATATATGGCTGTCCTTTTGAATTCTCAACATAAGGGTTATTATCAATGAGATCCAAATTATCGCATTTCAAATTTATAGGTTCTTCAAAGTCTGCTCCAATAAGTTTTTTAACAATTGTTGGTACATTTAAATTCTTAGAGTAATAAAATCTCTTTTTAAATTTAGTTGTAGAGCCAAGTGCTTTTTCTACATATTTTTTCACATAAGAGTTACACCTTTCACGGCTTACTATTCGTGATACTGTTGTAAAACCATAGGAGAATGATGTTGCGTTATAAATTGTTTCTCCGTCTGTTTCTTTTAGCTCATGCAAATGTTTTGTCTTTTCAAAATATTCACGAGAACAATATCCTATCTTCTCTCTTGTGTGAAAATCTACTCTTTTTGTAGCCCAGTGGCAACAAACCTTTCCAGAATTTACAAGTCCCATTTGTTTTGGAGTAAGGCCTGCAACCAACATATGTAAGTGAAAACAACCATCGTCATGTCTTTCAGGGAAAGTCATATATGAAAAACTTGGAAATTGATGTTTTAGATTATTAATATATTTCACATAACAATTAAAAACTGCTTCTTCATTTCTTCTATCAATCTTTTGTTTATCAAAAGTGATAGTCCAAAACCAGTCAAAGTCATTCATGTTAAGCAACATATTCATCAGAATGACTGTTCGTCTTAAACTGCAATTTTTAATTGCAAGTATTTCATTTTTCTTATAATAGTTGACTTCGCCTGTTTCAGTGTTAAACCTTACTGTTTCGCCATTTGCTAGGGTGTATGGCTTCCACCGTTTTATAATTTTCTTATTCGCTTGAAAGTAATATGTAACGAGTGTTTCGTTTCGATATCTTCTTTCAGTTGAATATAAATTATAACTAACTTTTTCTTTCATTTTAAACGCTCCTATTAGTTATAATTTTAATACTGCTTCTATTAACTTTCTTGTTTATTTTGTCTTTTATTACATTTTAAAACTAGAAAATAGCAGTGATATTTTCGTGCGTGATTTTGATTTTTGCAATAAACAATTCTATTTTTAGCAAGTAATATAAATAAATCACGAACTGCAAAATTTAAATCTCGGGCCACCGAATAAATATAAGGCAAAATTAAATGTTGTTTTCTTCCAATAATAAAGTCTTGAAATTTAAATATTAAAAGTCCACCATGTTTTAATACTCGCTGAAGAGAGATTAAACTATCACGATAAAATGTTTCTAATTCTTCCAAAGAATTAAAACTACCATATCTTTGAGCCATTTTACACTTATCATTGCCACTGACTATGAAAGGTGGATCAAAAATAACTGATTTAATACTTGATGCTTTAAATGGTAAATCTCTAACATCTAATTTTAATACTGATTCTAATTGTGGGTTCACATCACTTTTTAATACTGGATCTGAAACAACACCATTTTTATAAAAGCCACCAACATTGTAACAAGGGTCTAAATGTATAGGTTGACCTTTATTATAAAGTTTCAAAATATTATTTATAATCTCTTGTTGGTCATAACCAATACTTTTTATTATATCTTTGAAAGCCATTTTATTTTTCCTTTCATTTTCTATCTCCATCTATTTATATTTTTTTTATTTACTATTTGCAAGATTTATAAATTTTTCTTCTTTCAGTAGGCGATAAAATGCGACCTAAATCTTGCTGTTTTTGAATACATTTTGAATGGTAATCACAAAGTTTTTTATTTTTAAAAGCACCATAATTGTAATAATAATTTGAAAGCTTAATATGTTGTTTTTGTGATAACCAAAATTTTTCATTATCTGTCATAAAAAATAACTCCTAAATTATATTATTTTCCGTTAAGCGTTACTATTGTCAAGTAATACGCTCCACACGCAAGCCCACTTGGTGCGGGGCTTGCGTGTGCTTTTCTGTACTTGATATCCTTGTATTTTCTACAAAGATTTATGTAATGTGGAAATGATGGAAAAGTCTTCGACTTTACCACATTACCGACATTACCGCCATGCTTACGGTCAACTGTGGAAATGATGGAAAACTCTTAATCTAATTTCAAAAACTTAGATTCTCTTGAGTTTACCACATTACCACAGTTGACTGGATATGTGGATAACTCTTTACGAGTAACCCACAAATCCACATGGTTACGATTATTACCTAATCAATATAATCATCAGCTAAGGCTGGCGGAGAAACAGGCTTTACTATTTCAGGATATAAAGTCTGTGGCTCCTGCTCTGCTTGTTTTTCAGCTTCCATCATTCTAGATGGCTTTTTTACTTTCTTTTCTTGATGTTTAAACTCATCTTGTATAGGCTTTATTTTGCGCCATAGTGTTGTGTGAAAGAACTTCCAAATAAAGCCGTGCGGAATTGTATCAACTGCTTCATCATATGCAATCTTTCTTTTTTCTCTCTTGTATAATGGCTTGTCATAAAGCTTTACATATTTGATCAAGTTATCTTCCATGAATTTCATCATTTTATTTGATGCTTTCTTTACGCCAAAATTTTCTTGTGTCTTTATATTCTCGTTAGAAATAAAGTCTGTTAAGTCGCTATAATCTTTAATTTCCATTTATGCCACTCCTAAACTTTGTAAAATCTTTTTATCATATTCACTATTTTTGTAATATCCTCGTGGTGCAACAAAGTAATGCTTGTTGTTAAATTCTACATAACTTTCAATCGTAAACTGATAACCATCTTCTGTATAATAGTCAAAGCCTTTTGTATACTTTCCTAAATAAAATGCAGGTCGACAACCTTTGCTGTCATAACAGTCAAAAATAGGGTAATCAGTTTCAATAGTCAACTCTTTTCCTATATTCTTATTTTCATTTTTCTCTTTAGCAAGCATGTATCCTTCTGCTGTATCACAAGAAAAAAATTCTCGTATTGTCCAACACACTTTTTCTACTATTCCATATTGATTTTCTTTGACATCAATTTTATCAACAACCCAAAATCTCTCAGCAATAGAACGAATATTAAGATCGATATTACCAAGTCGCTGGCATGCCATAAAGACATTGTAATCATTGTGTCTGTGAAGTTGATACCAACGATATACTTCTTCTCGAATATATTTTGACATTCGACTATCATAATACTTTTGGGCCTCATCCAAAAAAATAGTTGAATAAGATGGTATAAACTGTGTTTCAAAATATGGATTGTCAAGTGCTATTTGAAAGCCATCAACATAGTATACTTTCAGTCTATTATTGACTCTAACAGGGTAATCTGCAAAACACAGGTGCTTTTGAGGTGGCAAGTCCAAATTTGGAAAGCCACCTTGTTTTAGTTTAACAAGCTCACGCTTAAGACTTAAATAATCATCAAGTCCATAATCACACATTCTCTCAACAAGTTTGTATGTTAACAGTGATGTCTTGCCAGCGCCTGGAATACCACAAATTATTGTTATCATATTTTGTTACAACCTTTCTATTGAGAAATTGTTGTAATGACTGCTGTCAACATTACATTGCCATGTACATGTAATCTCATCAAATACACACTCAACAACGATGTCATTATAGAACGCTCTTCCTTCCAAAGTAATAATCAATCTATTATTATTAATATGAGAATAATCGAAAAGAATTCTACTATATATAAAACTGACATCTTGAGACACAGAAATAGGATCTGTCCTATAACTCGAACCAGTATTTGTCATAGTAAAATCATATGAATGCTCTGTATTTGCTCCCATCCAAATATAATAGAAAGTCAATGTATAATTACCTTCAAAGCTGAATTCAAACAGTGCAACATATCTTACATTGCTATTTACATTGACATCTTCCACATTAACAATACTAATGCCATTAATCGACCATCCTTTAAATGTATAATATGCACCTTTAGATGGATCCTCTGGAAGATTTGCAAAGCTATTCTCGGCTACTATTTGACTATCATATACCTGATCATCAACCATGAATTTGACATCATATTTAATTGTATAATCAGCAATAAATACAACTGATGAATGGATTGGATATTCTGAGATATTAATAATATCACTATCTATCTTCCAACCATTAAATACTTTGTATGTAGTACTCTCTATATCTACATTAGTTGCATACTCACCATTTCTTACACTTTGAGTTGATTTAACCTGTCCGTCTGACATGAAAGTTACTGTATGAATTTGAGTAAATACAGCTTTGTATGTAACATTTGAATTAACTTGAGTTGTTGTAATATTTGATACTATATCAATCCCATTAATAGACCAACCATCAAATTCATAGCCTTCTTTAGCTGGATTTTCAGGTAGGGTAGCAAAGCCATTTTCAGCTACTATCTGACTATTATGTACTTGATCACCAATCATGAATTTGACATCATATTTACGAGTTACATTTGCAACAAAAGTTGTACTTTGAGTTATTGTATAACTCGATAAATCTATTTGCTCTCCATCAACGGTCCAATAGTTAAATTGTAAATAATCAGTTGATGATGGATCTTCAATGGTTATAGTAGAATTTTTGTCTAGTATTTGGACATCATATACACTGCCATTAAATTCAAAAGTTGCAATAACTTTATCTCCAGCTTCAAATTGAGATACAAAGTCCTCATAATATGCAATTGTCTGCTCAAGTTCGTCAATTTGACTGTTTAATGAATTTATTATATTAACGCTATCCTGGGATATCTCTGTTAAACTATTAATCTGATTATTTAAACTTGCAATTTGACTGTTTAATGAAGAAATTGTGCTTAGATTATTTTCATTTGCTTGCTGTAACTGAGTATTTAAGTTTTGCAGGCTTGTAATTGTATTATTTAATTGTTCTATCTGCTCTGTATTATCACCAGTAGTTGATTGCAATTGTTCTACTTGTGCTTGTAAATTTGATATTGTTGTTTCGTTTTCAGCAATTATTGCTAAATTAGAATTATTACTTTCAGTTAGATTTTGCACTTGAGTTTCTAACTGTTGTTTGCTTGACTCTAAAGCACTGATTGTTTCTTTATTTGTTGTATTCTGCTCCTTATATTGCAAAATTTGCTCATTTAGCGAATTGATAGTATTTTTATCTTCTTCTATTTTTGCTAAATACTCAGCAATATCTTCCTTATATGCAGAATTTTCTTCTTCTAATTTGTCATATTCATCTTTTTGCAATTGATTTTCTTCTTCTAATTTGTCATATTCATCTTTTTGCAATTGATTTTCTTCTTCTAATTGTTCTATCTTTTGCTCGTATGATGAAAAATCCTGAGAATAATATTTTACACAAAAGTAGATACAGCCTACCAGCAAAGGAACAAAAAGAACAAAAACAAATATTTTTAAAACTTTTCGCATATATCCGCTCCTTTTAAGAATTCTCAATTGTTAAAACTTCTATATCAAGAATTGTATATGCATCAAAAAGTAACAATATCATTTTTGATGTATTTAAGTTGATATAAAATTCACCATCATAAATTTTAACCATTTCACCTGTAACTTTACTTTTTAAAGATAATGATAGATAATATATCCCTAAAGATGAACTTTTTACAATAATTGGGCAATCTTCTGTGTATTCGAATGCCATGGTCTCATTTATATATGTATAAGCTAAATCTGGCTCACCATTATTAAAATCGATTTGTGCTTTTAAATAAATATCATCAGAACCTCTTTCTTTAAATACTAATTCAAATGATTGATTACTCTGAAAATCTGGGCTTAGTATGCTAGACATTGATACCTCGCTGGTACTGTAAACATATGTCATTGAATCATCACGAATATAACAGCATCTAAAAAAATCTACCAATGTTAACACACCATTAATCAATTCAAATTCATACTTTACAAAGGTATCCGATGTAAAATCTCTTTCAGGATAAATAGCATTAATTACACTAGTTGGAATTTCAACTTTGAGTTTATTACCATCAATAATTGCATAATCTTTTAAGTTTGATATGCCATAACTTTCATATATACTCGAGAAAACTACATCATTATCAGAAACCACATAATCGTAGAAGACTATACTGTTTATATTGTTTCCTACAATATCAATTTTAGAGTAACCACCATCTTTTTCTGCAACTTGAACCTGAACAGAAGTCGACAATGTTGTATAATAGAGACTTTCACCTAGAAACTGTCCATAATATACTTGATTCTCTTCAGTCATAAATGGCGTCAGAGTCGTATCTTCTGTAAACTCGTACCCCTGTAATGTAATAGGTGTTACTCCATCTATTGTCCAACCATTAAAAGAATAGCCAAGTAGGGTAGGATCCTCAATTTCATAATTAAAAGGTTGTCCATTTTCAACTACAACAACATCGTAAGTTTTATTATCAACCTTAAACGTTACAATACTTTTATTAACAAAATCATATGATTCTATTAATTCCTCGTAATATGTAACCTGGTCATTTAAAGTTGCAATAGTTTGATTTAAAGTAGTTATATTTTGTTGTAACTCATCAAATTGTGAAGAGTATATTGTATTTAAAAATTGTAATTCTTCCACCTGTTCTTCTAGATTACTAATATTTGCTTGTAATGAAGAAACCTGGGCTTTGTATTCTTCAATTGTTTGCAAAGCTGTTTGATAGTTATTATTTGATTTATTTAATTGACTTTCTAAACTATCTATAGACTCAGTCATTTCTTTTATAGTAAGTTGATAATCTGAAATATCAGACAAATAACCTTCTATTAATTGTTTATATTTTTGTTCTTGTAATTTATTTTCATTTTCCAATTGCTCTATTTGCTGTTCATAATGTGAAAGGTCGCGAGTATAATACTTCACGCATTGTAATAATAGGCATACATGCAACTATTAAAACTATAAGTAAAATAGCGCCAATAATTCCAAGTACCCATTTTACCCAGTCTTTCAGTTCTGCCCATGACTCCTGTATGTTATCAGGGACACCGTCACCTGTTTGTTTGTTAGCAATTACTCCGATATTAAAACTTTGACCATCTATTTCATAAAATAATTGTAATACTGTCACATGACTAACTATGGTATATTCAATTGTATGAGTATTTTGACCAACACCAAAAGATGAATTTTTATCTTCAAATTTAGTATTCAAAAATCTTAAAACCCATTGTTTGCCTTTTAAATCTTGTAAACCTTCATCTGTTATCTTTATCTGCTCCACCACATTAAATAAACCAAGATCATATACATACTCTCTATTTTCTGTATTAATAAAATCTTCTACAGTTTGTATTTCATTAAATGAATAAGAGTTTTTGCCAACATGATAAGGCGGTATTTCTATTTCTACAACAGTATCATGATTAACTACTTTTTCCTGATTATCAATAATTTCCCCAAATTTAGAAGATTTACTGGTTTCAATTCCAGCGACAGTACTTCTAGAATAATTATAAGTTTGAGTAGAATAAGAAACTTTTGCACTGTAAATTGTATCAATAGGAATATCTGTAGAAAAAGCTATAAAATGACTATCACTACCAGGCTCATACCAACCAAAACCCATACCTGGATGACCAGACATATCGTCAGGATAACGAACAAAACCTACATACATATCTTCTAATTCTAAAACTTCAACTTCCATATCTGTACATCTATAAATTGTTTCTTCATTAATATTTTCAACCAAATACATTTTTGCTACTCTGTAAACTACTTCATTGATTGAATTCTCATTTGTTGGAGTTTTGTCATTATCTTTTTTAGCATCCCACGGCCTAAATATCGATGGTATCTCATAATATCTTGTTTCAGCATCTGATACTGTAAAATCTATTACTTTGTATTTATAAAACACTCCGCTATTGTTTAATAATTGTAGTTTATAGTTTGACACATCGATATTTTCATGTGAATAGGGTGATATATTTATAGAACTTGCAATAAGATTGCCAAAATGTGCACTAGGTTGATAGACATATATAAATAATTCATTGTCAACGCTTTCAGCAATTTGTATTACTTGTAGGCTATAATCTTTCTCTCTTACAGGATATGCTTCAGCGTTAAAGTTTTCATCTTTTTGTAGGTCTTCTATTGCAGTTGAATATGTAGTTGTATCTTCTGCATGAGTTATTTTTTGTATGTTTGGATATATTGCAGTAATCAATGTAAAAAGGCAAATCAAAATTAATGTAAATATAGATAATCTATCTTTCTTCTTTGCTTTTTCCATAATTACACCTTAATCAAAAAATAAGGGAAGGGGATAGTCCCCATAGCCCCTTATTTTATCCTAAATATATTCGCTACAGCTTCCACGCCTTCTTCGACTTTTGGCACTGTCTCTGCATCATCAAACCATGATCTTATTTCTTCAACAAAACTTACATCATGCACCGATGCCATAACAAGTACAGTGATTACAAAAGCAACCGCTATAACGAGCAATGTTATTATTATACCTAATATAATTTTTTTTGCGTTTTCTGTCATTTATTCTCCTTTTAACGCAATGTACAAGATTCAGGCTTATAGACTACTTTTTCACCAAATTGTGACATTGTATATTTTACATTTGCCCAACCGCCGAATTTTGCCATTTCGTAAACTGCTTTATCAACTTTGTACAATAGTCTTGTACCATTTAAAATACCAGTATCTTTATTAAAATCTTCTTCATCACAACTTATGATATCTAAAAAGTATTCTTCAGGTTTTGCATCCCATTTTCTACTACCATCAAAACTTTCTCCAGCCTCTCGTGCCTTAGTAACCTTTTTTGAAATAATCATTCCTACTTCTCTAATTGGTTTATTGTCTAATGCGCTCATATATATTTCTCCTTTTTTACTTTAAAATTTTATTTTTTATATTACTTTTTGTTATTTTGATTAATTTATTTTTAGAATCAGCTTAAACTACTGATTATGTGCAAAGACGCTTTGCTTTGGCTTACAGTCTATTAAATTGTTATTTTTATCCTATTTTGGATATGTTTGAGAAGACATCGCTCAAAATTTTTGCGACGTCGCAATTTTTTAAATTAAGTTTTTAAAACAAAGGTTTTTTGTTTGTTGTTGTTTTTCCATTAAGACCGTTTATATAACTATCATAAACTAAGCTATTTTGATTTTTTAAACTTTTTGCGATACGACCTAAATTATATGCGAATTTTTCTGGCTTAGAATATTTCACTTTCGATTTAGTTTTCTTTCTATTATTGTTATATTTTCTATAAGCCAAACTTTAAATAACTCCTTTTAATTAATTCTTTCTAGTACTAGCGACTTTTCTTCAAGCAAATTATTAATGGATAGTAGTCATAGGACTTCCACCTATGAACAAGTTAGGTAGGGCTTGTCTAACTTCGTACGGAGGTCTAAAATGAATTCGGGTTGCCCTTACTGCGTCTTTGTAGAATTCCGCCACTACTATCTTTAATACGGAAGGGAAGTATCTTTCGATAATTCTTTCATCTCTAAATATGTAACTTTATTTTTCAACTGCTCAATTTCTTTCTTTAGCCTTTCATTCTCTTTTATTAAACTTTGCGCAGTCATTAAAAGTTCTTTTATCTTTCCCATATCACACCGCCACAGCTCGACATGGTATTCCACAGATTGTAAATTGTATAAATTGTTTTATCATCTCGTTATAATTATTAAATTTGTATACATTTGTCTTTGTTATTACTTGATACCTTTTCATTATTTACCACCTTTTAATCTTTTTCGATATTCTTCTTGAAATCTATTTGCATTTACTCTATTCTTGCCTATGTAAAATTTAGCCATATAAATCAATTTTCCTGTTTCCATTTCACCCCCTTTCTTTTCTCTTTTTAAACTCAGGTGTATTTTGATATAGCATTGCATATTCAAAATTACCATGTTGTTTCATTGCCTTTTTAAGCCACTTCTCATCACCTGATAATGAAGCTTTGTGTAAGTTTTGCTCGCTTATGTGATAAGCTTTCTCGAGTTTATCTCGACTACAATTCAATGCGAGCTTCTTTTGCTTTTTTTTAAAAAATGACATGTTTGACTCCTTTTAATAGTTTAATTTTCAAACTTTATACATGCATTATAGTTTATTTTTTAAACCTTGTCAACTATTTTAGTTTATTTTTTTAACTTTTTTAAAAAATATATATAATATTCTTAGGGGGTGCATATGAATTTAAGTTTAAAACTCAAAAATTTAAGAAAGAATGAAAATATTACACAAGAAGAATTAACAAAAAGAATTGGAATAAATTTATCAACATATAAACAATACGAAACTAATAGAACAGAACCTGACATTGAAACACTAAAAAAAATAGCCGATTACTTTGATGTAAGCCTTGATTATCTTTGTGATCGGCCAAGACCAAGCTTTATAGATAAAAGCACATGGTCTGATAACAAAAAAGAACTATTAAACATGATTGAAAATCTTAATGATTATGAATGCGAAAGAGTAAAGGGTATAGTTATTGCTTGCACGCAGGCAATCAATGAAATGCCAAAGCGAATTAAATAAAAGGAGTAAATATGGCATTTTTATATATCTTGGCAATTGTAGGATCTTTTGTTTTATGTTTATTTATTCCAAATATATTTTGGAGTGTAACTATACAAGATCTGTTTATTATCATACAAGACAAAAACCCAGACGCACAGTTTGCTAATCAAATTACAGACATTGCAGAAAAACTTGGAATTACAACAACTAATCTATATGATTGGGCAATGCATAAAATTATATTAACTTTTGTTTGTGCTATTATTCTTTCAATACTTTTAGTAATTATCATTAGACTTGCTTCTAAAAACAAAAAAAACAAATAAAAAAAATAAAAGGAGAAAACAAAAAATGAATCTATTCGAATATATAAAAACACAATGACGAGATTATAAAACATGCACTATGCGTTGATAGCGCACTTGATGCTTACTTAAAAACAAAATACCCTTATAGTTATAACAATAAGGAACTCAATGATAACAAACTTGGAGAAATAATAAACTTTTCATCGAAATTAGATAAAATTCTCAATAACAATATAAAATCAAATACTGAATTAAATATAGAAAGTCAAAATTATCATACTACACCTTTTGATTTAAAAGGAGATGTAGATATGAAAAATATTAGTTATAGAAAATATGACAATCGATATATTGGAAGAAAACAAATCAATGGTCATAAAATTATTGTCTATGGAAAAACACAAAAAGAATGTCTATCGAACCTAAAAAAAGAATTAAAAAAGATTACTCTAGAAACAAATTCACAATCCAAAAATTTTTCTGGGTTATGGGACAAATGGTACTTAGAAAATAAAAAACCGTTTATTACAAAAGATACTGCAAAGAATATTGAAAGAATTAAAAATACTTTATCTGCATTACATAAATTTGATGTTACACAAATTGATAAATCTAAAATACTCGATGTTTTAAGTAAATTTCAAGAAGGCAGAGCAAAAGAAAAAATTATTTTATATCTAAAAGCTTTCTTCAAAGTTATGTTCAATGAAGGTACAATCAAATCAAATCCTTTCGCAAATATTATTACAAAGCCAAGAATATTTAAACGAAAGCCTGCTTTTAGTTACGAACAACAAAAGCAAATTCTAGAAAGGTTAGAAGGGGAAGATATAAAAGTTGTAATTTTAATTTACTTAATTACAGGACTTCGAAGACGAGAGTTGAATTTTAAAAGTATTGAAAATGACCTTTATGAAGAAGAAAAAATTTTAAAAGCAATTAATTTAAAAGGAAGAAATCAAGTTGTTAGATATAAATATATCCAACTATCTGAAGAAGGTTATAATCTTATAAAATCAAATATCAATCTTCTTAAAACTCTAGATGAAGAGATTGTGTATAGAAAATTTTTAAATATTCTTAAAGAATTGAAGATAAAAGGAAGTATAGTAAATTTGCGACATACATTCGCAACAAACAACTTTTATCTAGGTAATCCTGAACTATTCATCTCAAGACAAATGGGACATTCAACAAGCCAAATTACAAAAGACAATTATACTGACTTAGACTATCATTTAAGCAAAGAAAAAATACTTAAATTATATAATAATTTATACTATCAATTCTGACACAACTTTTGACACAACTTTTTGACCAAAAATTGAATTTTTAAGGTAAAATTGAATTTTTTTTGATAAAAATTAATAAAGGCTATAAGCCTTTATTTTAAAGGGATATAGCCTTTTCGTTTTGGTGCTGGTGGTGGGACTCGAACCCACACGATGTTGCCATCTCGGGATTTTAAGTCCCGTGCGTCTGCCATTCCGCCACACCAGCATAATGAATTTTGTGTTTTTGTTTTTTTAGTACTAAGGTTAGGTTGCTTTTAACAAAGGTTTATCGCAATTTTTTTAGTTATTATTTGCAAATGTTTATCTAGCATTTTACAAATTTAATTGATATTGGCTTCCTTTGCCTTTATATACTATCACAATTTTGAAATTTTATCAACACTTTTTATGATATTTTTTAAATTTTTTGCTTTTTTGATTAATTCATTACAATCTTTTTACTGTCGATTTCCCTTAAAATCATAGCAAATTCTGTCGAAAAAGAAAGAATTTTGCAAAATTTTGTAAAATTTTGTAAAAAAATTTGAAATTTTTGGCAGTATCATTTGACTATCGCATTTTTTAATATTTATAATGCCTTTGTGAAAAGGAGAACGAAATGAAAAATAACACATGGGCAAAAACATTATTATACACTTACAAATATTTGGAAAGGGTTGCACAGGCGATTGATGATCTAGTCGAGGAGCATGCACTACATTCCTTCTATTATTCATCTATAGAAAACAATGATGCTGAAAGGGTATCAAAGAAGATCATATCACTTATTGAGAGAAAAAAGCGTCTTATCAACATCAAGGTATTAGTGGACAAGTGTCTTGAGAATTGCAATCCAAAGAGCGCAAGCATTTTGATTGAGAAATATATGGATAATGATAGGGCGGAAGATATAGCAATGCGAAACAACTTATCTATGCGTACATATTTTCGTAGGCTTGCCGATGGAGAGGATAGTTTTTCAAGTTTGATGACAAGGTTTGGCTTTAGCGATAAGAAACTTTGTGAGTATCTAAAAGATGAAAATTGGATAAAAGAAGTTTATAACGGCTTTGACAAAACAAATAAAGCAGAATTAGATTTAGATCTTTTTTAATGGCAAATCAAAGTAGGATAAAAATCTAAAATCTACCGTATTTCAATTCAAATCAATTCAATTCATTGTCATCAAATTCAAAATAATCACCATGTCTTTTTCGTCTTGCAAGTTTTGGTTTTTCATTTAATACTTTATCTTTTGCCCATGTTGGCTTTATTAAAAGATAGAATACTACAAGGCATGGTATACTTACGCCGATTATGATCAAGATCATAGCGGTAGTAGAAAGTCCAGAAGGTGATTGCGGGTTGGTTTGGAAAATAGGGTTGTCAACAATATCAAAGGTTTGATTGTTGTCTACAATTGTGTCGACTTTATCGCAGAATACAGAGTAAAGATAGCCATAATAGTCACTTTCGCCTTGATAGCAACAATAGTACCAGGTATCGCTTTTTTCTGGAACATATTGCTCGCCTTGTTTAATTCCATAAAATTTTATAGTTTCGCATAGATAAGGTACATCTACAATTTTGTTTTCAGCGACTGCGATAGGGCTTGCGTAAAGACCTAGACCATTTGGCATGAACACTCTAAATTCGCTAGTTGCATAAGGGTTGGTAGGTACACCATTCATAACAACAACATCGCCTATTCTAACATAACCAAAGAGATTGTCGTATTGTGCGTAATAGAAGTTGTCATCTTGGTAAGAAATGATTTTTACAAAATATGTCCTTGGAATGATAAAAAGACGACTATCATCTGAGTCTATTGGCTGTGAGTAGAAGTAAATATTATCGCTATTTATCTTTGCGTAATATGTATAACTTTCTGCGAAAGAAATTGTGGCAGTAAAACTTGAAAAACCACAAACAATCATAAATAATAGACTGAAGTAGACAATAGATTTTTTCATATCTCTATTTTAAACTTTGGGTTTGACATTGCAAAGGATAATATTGTCTAATTTTTGTATAAATAAAGGAATTTTGGATAAAATGCAAGAAGAAATCTTATATAAACTCAAATTAGTTGAAAATGAACTGCTCAAGCGAAAATCTGACGATTTTTTGTCGCACTATAATAAGGGAGGCAAAAAACACAAAAAGCAGATGCAATTTCACAAGTGTAACAAGAAAAACAGGTGGGTGTTTGGTGGCAATCGATCGGGTAAGACTGAGTGTGGAGCGGTAGAAACGGTATGGCTAGCAAGAGGTATCCATCCATATAAAAAGAATAAACGTGTTGATTGCTGGGTGGTGTCACTTTCAAGACAGGTTCAACGCGATGTCGCTCAAAGCAAGATTTTACACTATCTACGAAAAAGTTGGATTGAAGCAGTTGTAATGGAAAGCGGTCGAAAGGATAGTGCAGAAAGTGGAATTATAGATTTTATTTTGGTGCGTAATGTCTTTGGCACTTTAAGCAAGATTGGCTTCAAAAGTTGCGATCAGGGCAGAGAGAAGTTTCAAGGTGCATCACTAGACTTTGTGTGGTTTGATGAAGAACCGCCCTATGATATCTATAAAGAGTGTAAGATGAGAGTTATGGATAAAAAGGGGATGATATTTGGTACAATGACCCCTTTAAAGGGTCTTACGTGGGTATATAATGAAATCTATCTTAATGAAAATCATGATGACAATGTTTGGACGGTCACGATGGAGTGGGCGGACAATCCATACCTTGACAAAAAAGAGATTGAAGATATGACAAAAAGTATGTCAGAAGATGAACTTCAGTCAAGGCGCTATGGCAAGTTTATGCAAATGGGCGGACTTGTTTATGGTGAGTTTGATGAAAATATCCATATCATCGAACCCTTTGATGTGCCAAAAGATTGGTATGACTACATCTCTATTGATCCCGGACTTAACAATCCACTTTCATGCCATTGGTATGCTGAGTACGACGGAAATGTATATGTGATTGCTGAGCATTTTGAGAGTGGCAAAGACGTTGCCTATCATGCGCAGAGAATAAAGGAGATTTCATCTTCTCTTGACTGGCCACTGCATAACGGGAGAATTTGCGCTCTCATTGATAGTGCTGCAGGGCAGAAGACTCTCGCGAGCAGTAAGAGCGTTGTTGATCTTTTCTATGAAAATGATATTTTAGTCAATCCAAAGGTGAATAAAGATATGTTTAGCGGTATAAATGTCGTTAAGAGATACTTAAAAGACGGACAGGGGAAAGCCCATCTTTTCATATTTAAAAATTGCGTCAATCTTATTCAAGAATTCAAGTCATATTGGTGGAGCGATAAAAGTGATAATCCCATCAAAAAGGACGATCATGCTCTTGACGAACTTCGATATTATCTTGTCAGTAAAAACAAACCTTTAAAAAGCGAGCAAACAAAAAGCCAAATTGAACTAGATAAAGAAAGACTTATCAAAAGATTACACTTAAGGAGAAAACTGCAATAAATTTGGCAAAATTTTAAATATTTGTCAAAATATTTGCAAATTATATTAATATATGTTAAATTTTATATATATAAAATATTTTAAATATAACTGATTTGTCGCACTTCTAGATCTTGCTCTATAAAAGGAAAGTGAAGATGAAAAAAATAATAAATTATATAAATTTAAGTGTATTTTTCATAATGATTTTATGTTTGGCGTTTTTTTTAGCACCAAGCATTTTAAGTCATGCCGAAGATCAAAGCGAGCCAGTAGATGAAACAATATACATAGCATCATCGAGTGACTTTATCAAAGTTTTTAAAAATCTTGACAATTTTAATAATAGCGATGTTGTCATACAACTTAAAGGCAATATCAATATGCAGGAGGTTTACTTATCAGGACTAGGTTATTATCAAGATGAAACTCTAAATTCCTTCAATGGCACATTTGATGGTGATGGATATTGCATTTCCAACCTATCACTCTCACTTTACTCAAATTACATAGGTCTTTTTCCAAAAGCGGAAGGGGCAACTATAAAGAATTTGAAGATTGCAGGATCGGTCACTTTTGATCTAGAAAATGCTCAAGATTACAGCACAATCTATGCAGGCGTTCTAGTAGGACATGGCACAAATGTCACAATTGAAAACTGCTCGATCGGATCGCAGGAAACAGTGGATTCAAATGGAGCCATCGTGGCTTTAAGCGACAACGCTCAAACAGAGATAAATATCGCAAATAATATTAACCTTCATTATGGCGATGTTGCAGGCTACCTGACAAGTCAGGTTGGAAGTGTAACAATACCATCTCAAAGATCACAGATTAAAAATTCAATCTCATATCTTGATCATACAATCAATATATCGCGAAACAATACCATCAATATCGGCTCAATAGTTGGTACACTTACAAATGGTAGCAGGGTATATAATATTATCGCAAGTGGAAATATGAACATATCTTCAACTGTTGCCCTGTCATCTGTCTATGTGGGCGGAGTTGTTGGTAATGTAATCGGGCAGACAAACCTTACTAATTCCATTTTCAATGGTCAAATGCTTCGTTGCGAGCAAGCAGTTCAGGGTGCAATTGTAGGAAGAAAGGATGATAACGCAACTGTAAATTACAGTTACTACACCTATAACAATTTTGCTCGTCCAAGCTCATCTACAACCTCTCAAACTATATATCCAATTGGTGGGGTTGATGAAACTACATCTACTTTAAGCTATAGCGGACAAACACTTAATGAAGATTTCTTTGCAAACATTTCAAGATTTGATCAGTCTGTAGAAGACTGGAATTTTGATACCATATGGCTTGTTTCGGGAACCGAACTGAAACTTCAAAGATTTGAAACATTTGCCTATGCTTTTGCAAGAAGTTTAGATTCTCAAGGCAGGATCTCGACTGCATATTTTGAACTTGACGGTGAAAATGTAGACAGCCTTTCAGCACGCTGGGGTGATGATATTGTAATTGTTGTCAACTTAAAAACTGAATATTTTGATTTCTATACTTTGACAGGTATAAATGTCAATGAAAGCAGTATTCAATCTCAATATGAAAGAGAAAATATCTATTCGGAAAGCGATGGCAGACTATCAGGGTTTAGATTGACCCTTTCAGCATCCAACTTGAATGACGGAAACTATTCCTTTGCAATGACCGCGATCAACTATATCTGCCAAGTGGCTGTTTCAGATGACGCAATTGCATCAAGCGCGGGCCATGTTCGCGTTAATAGTGGCTCTCTCAGTACTGGACTTCCTATGACCTATACTTATGACAGCAAAAATAATACTATCTCTGCAGTGCGAAATGGCATATATGTTTTTGATTATTGGGAACTTTATTATCAAGACGAGAATGGTGACTTTACAGTACTTGTAGAAGATTATACAAATGAAAATGCCACAATCAATGTCAACTTTGGTCAAGCACCTTTCAATCAAGAATTCAAACTTGTTGCTTACTTTACAGATGAAGACGCGGTTTTGATAGATTTTCCAAATGTCAATAATGATAGAATTAAAAGCATTTCCTTAGGCGGAGAAATCTATAATGGTGAAACGATTGCCGTTGCTCCAAATTCAACAATAACACTTGAAATTGTTACAAATCCAAATTATCAACTTGATGTTGAAGAGTTTACAAATGTGATAAGTCAGCTCTATGATGGCGGGTCGACTATAAACTTGATCGCTGAAGAAAGACCCAATGAAGAAACAGGGGAAACTACCTATATTTTCAATCTTAATACAGGTTATTTATCATCAAGCACAATTATAAATATCGACTTGCGTGCTACACGAGTGGGTGGAGATAATAATGGTCTTATCTATGTATACATTTTTGTACCAATTGCAATCGTTCTAATTGCTGTTGTTGTGATTGTTGTACTCAAATTTCGTGGTGGCAAAAGAAAGGGCAAAACTAAGCAAAAAGTTAAGGAAGAAAGTTATAAAGACTACTATATGTAAACACTTTCTACAAAAATCTTTTAAATTTTTTAAAAAAATTTTGAAAATTTGTAAAAAATGCTTGGTTTTTTGAAAAATATATTGTATAATGCAAATGTACCACTTTAGACAAAAAGTCAAAAGGAAGAAATTCATGGTATATAATCAATTGACATTACATATCGCATTCTTCATTTTTTAAAACTTTGACTCCAGAAAACACCAAATTTTTAAATTTTGTTCAATAACGGTATGTTCGATTGATTATTATAGAAAAAAGACAAATATGTCATTTGATATATTTGTCTCAGACTGTAGACAAACGGCGCGACCGAAAAATTATTTATAATTTTTCTTGCTTCGTTTACTGAAAAACGCCCAAAACCAGTCATTTAGGTATACTAAACTCCTGGCTTGCGTCACAAACTACGCTCAAGCGAAAATTACTTTGTAATTTTACGCGGTTACGCTCGTTTGCTCCTTTTCCCCAAAAATCTTACGATTTTCGGGGTACCCCATGGAAAGTGGCTAAGCCACTTTTTCGAGCCTTGCCTCGCTTGTTTCTCTTCAGTCTGTTATTTTGTCGGCACACTGAGACAAATATGTCATTGATATATTTGTTTTTTTTAGTAAAATTCTTTTTATTAAATTAAATTTTTACATTTTATCATTTACCTGCGATTTTGTTTGCAATTGTGTTGTCTACAAGAGAAGAATATGTTGGATTGTATTGCTGTTCCTTTGTGCAGAAATTGATTATTTCAAGCAGTTTGTCAAAGGATTCTTCACTCATTGCAGGGTTTGAGCACCATGCGTCTATTGATAGGTACTGCTCAACAGCAATCTGCATTTCTGCCACTGTCATGCCTGAGAAAGATGGCAATAGTGCCTGTGCGACTATTTCTGAGTCATTGTTTGCGATATAGTCGTATCCGCGTTTAACTGCACGCAAGAATTTTTCGGCTTGTTCGGCATTGTTTTCAAGATAGCTACTCTTTGTTGCAAAGCAGGTATATGGAAGATATCCTGAGAAGTTGCCAACTGCGTCAAGCACATGACCATTACCTTCATTTTCAAGGTTGGTGGCTGTTGGTTCAAACAGAGTGCAATATTCTGCGCCACTTGTAATAAATTCGCTACCAATCATAGGGAAGGATACATCTGTTCTTAGGTTTACTTGACCGCTTGCAGTGTCGGTGCCGATAGTAAGCCCTGCATTTCGAATGATATATTCAAGTGTCATTGCAGGAAGTCCGCCTTGTCTACCGCCGATAATGGTCGTTCCTTTCAGCATTTGCAGTGAGAAGTTTTGGACATCATCTCTTGACACAAAGAAAGATCCGTCTTTCTGCGTGAGTTGACCAAATATCACAGGGCTATCACTTGTGCCAGATGCATAGACAACTGTTTCAGGGCCTGCGAGAATGATATCCGCGCTACCACTTAAAAGCGCTGTCATAGATGCGTCAGAGCCAGTTGCACTTTCGATTGTGACATTGATACCCTCATCACCAAAGAAGTCCATATTGTATGCTACATACAGCGGTGCATAGAAAATGGAGTGTGTAACTTCGTTGAGAGTAATATTGTTTTTATTCTTGCCACAGCCTACAAACATCAGCCCTGTTGCCAGCATAAGCATTAGGCAGAAGGCAAAAATAGAAATTCTTTTTACTTTTTGCATTTTTCCTCCTTACAAAATTCAATTTATGTGAAAATGCGATTATGTGTGCTAATAATTAAGACATCCTTTGAATTTGAATTAAAAAAAGTCTGTTTTTATAAAAGACATAATAGACTTGACAAACTCTTTAAAAAATCGTTAATATATAAAAAGAAAAGAATAAAAAAGGAGAAGGTTTTGCGAGTTACTGCAGGCAAATATAAAGGGCGAGTTTTAGAAGAAAATAAATTTGATCATATCAGGCCTACAGCCGATATGGTTAAACAGGCGATATTTAATAAAATCAATTTTGATCTTCAGGGCGCGAAAGTGCTTGATCTTTTTTGTGGCACAGGTGCTTTAGGTATTGAAGCGATAAGTCGGGGAGCAAGCGAAGTGGTCTTTGCAGATAAAGACGCACGAAGTATATCCCTTACAATTAAAAATCTAAACAAACTTGGTTTGACTGCAAGAGTGCTTAATGCGACATATCAAAATGCGATAAAAAGGCTGAGAGGTGAGAAATTTGACATAATCATACTCGATCCGCCATACAAGAGTGGACTATATGAAGATTGTGTCAAACTTATATACCAAAGCGATCTTTTAAGTGAAAACGGAATAATTGTATGCGAGCAAAACAAAGAGGACGAATTTGACTTTTCGCCTTTTGAAACGATAGATATAAAGGTGTATGGGATTAAGAAAGTGTGCTATTTAAAACTGAATAAATCATCAATTTAAATTACCTGAAAATAAAATACGGACGTTCTAACCTGTAGGGCTATTCATCCGTATTTTTTAAATGATATTAAAACTAAATTTTTGGCTCGAAGTTTTCAAATATCACATTGTCACAATATTTGACTACTTTAAGATACTCGCTTTGGCTTGTTACAGTCCATGCAAGCAGTGGCAATTTTTTGTATTTTCTTACAAATCTATTTGGGAGTTTTGATGCCTCATAGCTTATAAAGTCAGGCTTGCTGATCTTATTTAAAAGCATTCTTTTAAGGGCATATTTTTTGATAAATGTGAGTTTTTGTCCTTTCAAATATCCTGCAAGTTGTCCGCGTAAGATGTGTGGCGCATGTTTGTAAAAGTACTCAAGCACAAATGGATTGAAAGACTCTATCGCATATTCGCCTTGGTAGTCTTTTAGCATTTCAATGACTGTCTTTTCAAGTTCGCCAACCTTGTCTGGATTTTTAATCTCAATCAAAAGTGGTACTTGACCATTAACAAGTGACAAAACCTGCTGGAAGGTAGGTATTTTTTCTTTGCTGTTTTTAAGAGTAAGTATGTCAAGGTCAGATTTCTTTAAGAATTTGATATATCCATCATTGTCTGTAAGGCGTGAAAGACTTTCATCATGAAAAACAACAATAGTGCCGTCAGAGATCATTTGAAGATCAAGTTCTATAGCATAACCCTTATCGATCGCATTTTGGAATGCAGAAAGAGAGTTTTCAGGACGCTTTTCGTCATGAAGTCCTCTATGTGCTATTGGAGTTTCAACAAGCCATGAATTAAATATATCCATAAAATCCACCTTTTAACTAACATTTTTTAAATATAATATGATAAAAATTGTCGATATATGTCGAATTGTCACAAAAAAACGACAAGATTATAGTATTTTATTAAGGAAAGTATATCATAAACATCAATATTTTTCAATGATTTTTAACAATTTTAGTGATTTTTATAATCAAAATATTATAAATAATTAATTTTATCGCTAAAATATTGAAAAATAATCAAATTTGGAAGTTTACAATTACAAATTTAAAAGGAAAAATATTCTTTTATATATTTGCATTTAATTACATTTTAGTTTATAATCTTCTTTATGGAACGACTTAAGAAAATTCGAAATTTTTGTATAATTGCACATATTGATCATGGAAAATCTACTCTTGCGGACAGGCTTATTGAAAGTACAGGGACACTTGCTAAGCGTGATATGCAGGAGCAACTTTTGGATAGCATGGAGCTTGAAAGAGAAAAGGGGATCACAATCAAGTTGACGCCGACAACCATGCATTACACCTATGAGGGCGAAGAGTATGAGCTTAATTTGATTGACACGCCGGGGCATGTTGACTTTACCTATGAGGTTTCGCGTTCGCTTGTCGCGTGCGAAGGGGCAATCCTTATAGTTGACGCATCTCAAGGGGTTGAGGCACAGACGCTCGCAAATGCTTATCTTGCTGTTGACAACAATTTGGAAGTACTGCCAGTCATCAACAAGATTGACCTTCCTAGTGCAAGACCAGAGGAGGTCAAGAAGGAAATTGAAGATGTGATCGGTATTCCTGCCATGCACGCGCCTTGCATTTCTGCAAAAGATGGCACAAACATTGACCAGGTGCTTCAGATGATAATAAAGGAATTCCCGTCACCTGATGGCGATGAAAATGGCAAGCTTAAATGTCTTATCTTTGATAGTTACTATGACAATTTCAAGGGTGCAATCTGCCTTATACGAGTATTTGATGGCAAGGTCAAAGTAGGCGATAAAATAAGGATGATGATTGCAGGCAAAACTTACGAAGTGACAGAAGTTGGCATCTTTGTGCCTTTTGCTAAGCAAAAAGACTGCTTGATGGCAGGGGAAGTTGGATATCTTGCTGGCTCAATCAAGAATATAAGTGATATAGAGGTTGGCGATACAATCACACATGATGATGATCCGACTAATGATGCACTCAGTGGATACAAAAAGGTACAACCCGTGGTTTTCTGCGGGGTGTTCACAGTTGACGGCGCGAAATATAACGACCTTAAGGACGCACTTGAAAAGTTAAAGTTGAATGACGCCTCTCTTTCCTTTCAGCCAGAAGTATCTCAGGCGTTAGGCTTTGGTTTTAGATGTGGTTTTCTAGGGCTTTTGCATCTTGAAATCATCACTCAAAGATTAGAGCGAGAGTACAATCTTGATATTATCACAACAGCACCTAGTGTTTATTATAGAGTGCATAAGACTGATGGTAGCATGGTTGAATTATCAAATCCATCATCTCTGCCAAGTCCTGTCGAGATTGACTATATAGAAGAACCTTACGCAAATGTGCATATATTCACACCGCCTGCCTATGTTGGTGCGATAATGGAGTTATGTCA
>CALVNK010000012.1 GCA_944349615.1 uncultured Clostridia bacterium | reverse complement strand
CCAACTATAGACTTTATTCCAACTATAGACTTTATTCCAACTATAGACTTTATTCCAACTATAGACTTTATTCCAACAAAAAACTCCATGCGGATGAATTTCATCCACATGGAATTTTTAATGATGTAAACAAAAGTAAATCAAAGTCTTATGCATTAATTATACTTGTCATTATCGGCAACTTTAACATTGCCATCTTCAAGAGCAAATTGATAATAACCATAAACTCGTGATATCGTATTTGGCCCCTCACCATTTGGCTGAGGCACCCCTGACCAAGTATATTCATTTTTACCTGTCTTAACATCACCATCAGCACTACCAAATAAAAATCTTATTACATTTGGCAAATAAGTATTTCTAGTTTCAGGGTTTATCCAAGCAACTCCATAATATTTGTAAGACGCGTGTAGATCTTGATCCTTATCAAGTTCCCATGTCCGTTGTGTCAAACTATCTGTTGCCACGTATAAGGATATAAATGGCTGATCTGCACCAGCAAAACTAATCAATAAAGAACTTCTACCTCCTCTCGTCTTTCCAGACCAATATGACTCAGTCTCGCGTAAAATTAAATTACCAAATGGCTCTCGTCCTTTGACACCATTAGTAGATGAAGCGCCACCAACGGCAATTGTATTTCCTTCAAATCCCGCTGAGCTACCACCACTTCCAGCTTTTCCCGCATTTCCTGGTTCCGTTGCAAAACTTGTAGCCGCGACTGCTGTACCATTTCTGTTTATGCCATCAGTGCCAAGCACATAATAAGTTGATCCTCCAGCACCAGCATTGCCACCATCGCCAGCCCTTAACACGCCTTGATTATTAACTGTATAATCTGCAATATTACCCTTGAATGCCTTTATGTCTTTTCCATCAGATCCGTCCCCTCCAGCACTAGGAGAATCGGAGTAACTTGTTGCCGTCCAACCATCTTTACCATCTAGTCCATTTGGAACGGAGATAAAGCCGTAATTGTAAGCGGTTGAAATTTTTTCTTCTCCGCTTTCATATCCAACAGCAGAAGCAAACAAATATAATTGAATATCTTGATAGCTAGAACCACTTAGTCCATACTTTGCATCAACATTAAGGTAAGTTTTTATATTGTCTAGAGTAGCATTAGTTGCAATTACAGCAATTACCTCTGTTGGAATACTTTCACCTGTTGTTTCGTCAGTTGAATTAGAAGATAAGTAATATCCAAAATTAATTAATGATCCATAAATACTTATATTCTTAATGGTAATTTCGCTATTTTCATTATATTGACTAAACAGTGATCCAGTATTTTGTGATAAATGATTATTTTCAACAAGCAAAGAAAGATCTTTAATGAAATTTGATGTACCATTTGTTGATGTGAACAATGAACTGCCATAATAAGCTAGATAATAATCATTACCAATTATTGAAACATTGCTACTAAGCGACATGGCTGTTAAGGATGCAAGCCTAATATCTTGAGTTAAAATTATAGGTTGTGCAGGTTTTGGAGGGGCACCATTTATATCGGATTCTTGTAAATCTTCTTTATTAGTATCTTCTATAGTCACTGTCACATCTAAATCTATATTATTAATATTAGGCATCTTTATTGTTAAATCAGAACCATTAATCTGATAAAGAAGTTCATTTTCAGCGACCTCATCTTCACCTTGTTTAACTGAAATTTCGAATTTTTCTTTATCTTTGCTAGCATATCCCAAATTATAAGTTTGATCTGTGTGAGATGGATACGTGATATTACGAAGTTCATATTTATTTCGTACTGCAATTGTATCATATGCAATCTCAACATTATTTCCATCATCTAATTCTGTAGATGATATTTTGCCAAAATGCGATAATATAGTATATTTGCCATTTACTAGTAAATAATCATTTGGTGGATCATTGTTGTCTTCTTGGAATTTAAAAGCTAGTGCAACATTGCTTTCAGAATAAGAATTTATAGAACTTTCTGCAATGTAAACCAATTCATCGCGCAATTTCTGATTAAGCGTAATTGATGTTTTTTCTGAACTTCCTGGTTTTAAATAATTAAAGGTTATTTCAGACATGTCCGGTGTCCAAGACTCAGAATTTGAGGTTATTTCTGATAATTGATAGTAATGTCTTACATCGTCTAATACAAGGCTATAGATTTTGACGTAAGCACCACTGGTTGGTTCAGTTTCATCTATTTGATAAGTTGTTATGCCATCATCGTTTTGAGAATAAGACAAATAACGATCTTGTGCTAAGTAGTGCTCAGTTCCATCTATTGTAATTTTATAACCATCTTCAGTCTGTGTGCCATTATATTGATGATTTTCATCATATACAAGGTTGCCATCATTTACTGATATCTCATTAAAATGATGTGTTGTTTGAATTTTATTGCCATTTTCGTCATAGTTTGAACTATAACTATATGTTATTTCCCCATCAACTGCTGTATGTATAGAAATAGCGCCCAACGGAGTCCCTTGTCCAGACAAATCGCTTTCTTGTGATATAGTGTCTAATAATGATACGGTTATAGATAAAGTAGTAGCCCTAGTATCCACGCTGACAGTTTCTACCGGCGTAAATAAAACATAATTCCCGCCTGTTATATATCCTTCGCTATCTGTACTTCCTTCGAAATTTGCGACTATTCCATTGATAGCGAGTCCAATAATGCTATCTAAATCGTCATTTAATATACTAGACAATTCAACATACATAGATCCATTAGTGATAATATCACTCAATTCATTATTTTGTATAGTAACAGCATACTCACCGCTATCCTGGTTTGTTGTGGTGGCAGAAGAATATATGCTTAAAACAATCGTGTCGCCACTTTTGATTACAGGTCCACTGTCATCAAAATTATGATTTGTAGAAGGTGAGTCAATTATATCATTTCTATCACTATTTGTTATTGAGATATAACAAGAACCTGAAATATCAATAGCTCTGATTACAGTTAACTTCCATTGTAATTCTTCAGAGATTTGAGGGCTAATTGTTCCAACACAAACATCTATGCCGTTTAAGGTATAACCACCATCACTGATATCAATATTATCTTTATATAATGAAACTGTTATAGTTGAATCTCCAGTTATACTCAATCTATCATCTTCGGAAATTATCTCAGCCAAAGATGATTGAACGGTATATTCAACGCTAAAGTCATCATCGTTATCTTTCGTAGAAGTAATTGTCTTTGATGTAGTTATAGTTTGAGTCGCAGTGAAATCTTCATAATACATGTCGATTGATGACATAAAGGTTTCAATTATTGTTTCTGTATTGTCTATTGTGCTACTATTGACAGTAACTGAGAAAGTAAGTTTATCATCAGCCAACTGAACACTGAGTCCAGTATTCTTAAATATTTCTAAACCTTTAATCGCCGATTCATCAATAACCCAAGTTGATCCTGAAGCGTCATAGTCGTAAGCAAGTACTGCTGTGTTATTATATACGCCGATACTATCAAAATTGCCTACAGGACTTAAAGTATATTCATAAGTCAATGTAACATTTATATTGCTTGTAATTTGTCCTATAGTTGATGTCTGAGATGTAATCTTCTTTTGAATCTCACTGATAAGAGCATTTAAGGTGTCATTATCAATCGCGTTAAGATTTGCAATGCTCATCTGAATACCGTCAGCAATAGCACTTAACGATATTTCATATACTTGATCATTATAGGTGTAGGAAATTGTAGTTTGCGATACCTGCCACTCACTATTTTCATTATTGTAAATTGCAATCTCTCTACCATTAAACTCAATATAATTTGTAGCATTTTCATCACTACTCAAAGTAGGTTTAACAATGAACGAAACGCTGTCATTTTCTGTCGATGAAGTTGATGATGAAGTTAATGCTTGAGAAGCACCGTAAGATAATTCTATTTCTTCAGGTATGCTATCAGGCAAATCATCCTCTGTAAAATGATAAGTGTTGGATCCACCTTGATTGAATGATAGTGCAACATTTTCAGTTTCACTGGTTGCGATATACATTTGGAAAGTTTTGTTATTAAAGATATTTATGAAACTTTCAGCATTATCATATGTGATTACATTAACACTTTCATCTCCGATCTTAAATTCATTTACTCGTTGTCCATCTAAATATGCATTAGGCATATAAACGAGAACTTCATTAACTCCATCCCAACCTAAATAAATAATTTTATTTTCTGTTGATTGCAATTGAACTACAGTGTCATAGCGATTTGTAGCGTCTTCGGTATTTTGTGTATCTGTTAAAATCCCTTCTTCTCTTAAGACGTTACCAATTTCTAATGAATATTCACCTTGCATAACAGAATTTATTTTTATACCCATAGCTCTCTCATTAATATAAACAAAATTAAAGAGATCAGAGTCTATGGTAAAATCATTTTGAAAATTACATTCTATAGTAATCTGATAATTGCCTGATAAAGCCACCTCACCATTAGCCTCAGCGTAACATAAATATTCAATTGATACACCTTCGTCATCACCGTCTAATGGAGTTATTGAAGTAATATACGCCTCAACATCTTGGTATGTTGGTTTGTTGTCTTCTGTCTCCAAAGGTGTAACCGTAATGGTATATGCATTGATATCATTAATATAAGGCAATGTTGTTGATCTAAATGTGCCAGTTGCAGAAGCAATCCCAGCATTTAACAAAGCATTGATATTATTAGTATCTGCAAGATAATAACCATTTCCAGCTATGTAAACCGGACTTTCTGCCGGTGTATCATTATTAGCATAAATCTTATTTCTGATATCGGTTGGCTGACTTGAAGTATTTACTTTTGCTTCTGAATTGAAATAATCAGAACCTTGAGCATATAGATATTGATTAGACATGGCATAAGAACTATTGTTATACTTATTATACTCTGCGGTAGTAACATTTAGTGTTGGATAGTCTGCACCGTTTATTGTAGCCAATTCTTTTTCTGTTGCGGCATTCCAACTACTACCTTTTGACGTACTATAGTCTAATGTTGCCAAACCCTGTGTAATTCCAGGTATTATTATACCACCACTAGAAGCAGAAGAGCCAATCACATAAGCTCCTTTAAGAAGGATCTCTATTGAAAATTGAACTTTTATTGAAAAGCTGGTTGGCATGCCATAAGAATTATAGCTTAATACATAGGCTTCATCAGATCCCAATGGTACTAAGTTAGATGTATTAGTATTATTTCCCCCATAATTAAAAGGTTCATCTACATTAAGTCTAAAATGATAAGATGAGAGTAAGCCATAAACTTCGGTCAGAACCCATGCATCTGCCCATGTTCGATTTTCGACACGACTTGTGGAAAAATCAAACTCTTGCGTCATGTTCTTTTTGATATCTGAGAATGGAATACTATAAATGACAGCATATTGATTTAAATAAGCACCATTAGCGAATACATTATTGACATAAATATTACTATTATTTGTATCATTATAGTTTATACTTGAGCTTCCTACATTTGTAGCAGTAATATTATAACCAATTGCATAGGCAAAAACATTCTTTATAGAATCTTGTCTTATAATCAATGAATCTACATTATTAGCTTTTCCCCAATAGAACCCATACTCGCCGTTTTTGCCAAGGGCTTCAACAGTTCCATAGTTATAACTATTGTCGACGATGGTCGCAACACTGAATGAATAGCCAACAATTCCTCCAGCAAAAGATATTCCATTTATAGTGTCATTAGTATTTGCTTCTTGTGCAAATGTAGTCACTCCATTCGACTTGTTCCCAGATTTCACGATTCCAGAGTTATAGGTATAGTTATAAGTTATTGTATTGTCGCCAGTAGGATAAGAATATCCTGTTATTCCGCCTGTATAGAAATAGCCAGTATTATCACTTAATAAAGCATTATTTGCTACTGCATAGTTATTTAGGACACTTGCTGCATTGTAAGAGTAAGAAATCATTCCAGATGTTAGAGCTGTTCCCACTATTCCGCCTACATTGATACTCTTATTTGTACCCTCTGTAAGTTCTGTTACGCTTGTAACATTTATATTACCGTAGTTTGAAGCAAAGACTACATTATTTTTTATACTTGTGCCAATCAAACCACCTATAGAAACGCCATAGTATGTTTTTTGATCACTACCAGCATCATCAGTAGCAATATTTCCATGTTCAGATCCACTGGTAGTAACTGTTGCCATGTTGGTAACTGCGAAAATATAGCTTTCATCTGCTCTTGGTGCAAGTGCTCCAATAGTAATATATAAATTATTGGGATTTTCATCTGTACTATTATGTTTATTATAATATAATCCTGTTACAGCACCAGAAAGAGTAATGTTTGAAATAGTCGACTTCCTTATTTGCGTTGCACTTAATATACCTGCATTTGATGTTGTAGCATTTGTAAGTCGCAAATTTTTTATTAATGTTAATTCATCACCAGTATAACCTATAACATTAAACAATGACTTTGTTAAGTTGTCTATAGTATAAGATTGTCCATCAAAAATGCCGCTATTGAATGAACCTATTATTGAGTTTTCATCGGCTAAAATGATGCCACTATTCGATGTTCTTGACATATCGATGTCATTTGTGAGAGCAAAGTTGTTGATATAGATCTCTTTGTTATTGTGCTGACCAAGACTTGTTGTTTGTTTAATATTTCTTATGTATGTAAGAACATTATAGTCAGGAACAAGATAATAATAATCAAGATTACTATTAGCTATTTCGCTTGCTGTTGGTTTTGTGTTATTTGCAAGTCTTGTATAAGTTGTTTCTTCTACATATGTATCTTTATCATCACCTGAAAGGCTTGAAGAATTTACAAACTTGCTTGCATCTGCAGTTGCTAGAGATGATATCTTCATAAAGCCATATTTAAGTGTTGGATAACCACTATTGAACCATATATCGCTTGTGAATTCTGAATTTAAATTAGATAGCGACATGGAGTTATTATTTTCACTAGAAATAGGCATGTTAAACAATGTTCCAGATCTTCCCTTTTCAGCTTTTTTATTTCGAGTTTTTAGATTGCCATCATAACTTACGGCACCCATATCTCCTTCATTAATATCATTATTGAAATTAGTATCTCCTTTAAGATTAAATGCATTCAAGTCATAGTAGCTATTGTTTATTGTACCACTGCCACCATAGGCAAGAATCGTACCGTTGCTATCTGCTATTGTCATTTTAGATGCAGTTGTATAATCGTTCCAATCAATCTTGGTTATTGTATAAGTACCATCAATCAATGTCTTGTCTGTAGTATTAGCAAACGCATAGATATTTGTATCTATCATAGTTTGAATTTTGCCTGTTGCGTAAGTGTTTACAATATACTTATCTGTGATTTGAGATGTTTTTCCCTCGGCTAGAGTATCGTTCGTGCCTGTAATTCCATAGACATTAGCATTGGCTATCACTCCAGTGTTATATTCATTATTGCCATTGCCAGCGCGATAAACAAGAGTGAGATTTGTTGAACTATCATAGATTTTTCCACTATACATGGTGCCAACAATACCACCTATACTAATTGAATCTTCGCCGGTTGCCTCAAGTGTACCTCTAACTTGAACTGCATAGACCATAGAGTTGTCATACATATTGTTGACAAGTCCGCCACCGTTACCATTAAGGTCAATATCAACATCCACACTCATACTTGAAATATATGAGAAATCTCTTAAAGAATTGGCTAAAGTTGCGGTATAAGCCTCTCCATTATAAACAATGCCACTTCCTAGTATTGCAACATTTGTTAAATCCTGAGTACCTCCTATTGTTAAGCTGTCTGCTACACGATAATTATTACCAATCACATAATAAGTCATACCATTAAAAGTTGTGTTTTGACTGAGTGTGCTACTATCAATAGTGATTGGATTAATTTTACTGCCTTTATTACTTTCATTGCTGTAAGTGCTCAAGAATGTGCGCATGGTTGCAGTTGATATATTGAAAATACTTCCAGTAGATGAATCAGCAAGAATATATGAGCCTGTGCTTGCATTGGAATTGTATCCTCCATTGTAGGCATACGCACTGCTATAGCCTATATCATAGCCATAATCAGTTTGATCTTCACTTATCAAGTTGACGCCATGGCTGTAATAGTTGCCATTTATTACTGCGCCTGATTGATTATTATTAGTAAAACTACTACCAAATAATGCTCCGACTGTCTTTGATTCAGTATCAGAATATCTTGCATTGTGATTAGTAAAAAGTGTTGCATTATTTTGTGCCGTGATGGTTGCATTACCATTAGTGTCAGTGTTAATAACTCCAATCAAGCCACCAAAGTAATAACTTGATAATGTTTGAAGGTTAGTAGGATTATTTACTTCATTCTGCATTGAACTGTCATCATATTCAATAAAGACATCGCCTATCGCAACGTTTCGAGATAGAGTTGTCAAACCAGCATATATATTGCCAATAAATCCGCCTGCGTTTACTGTTCCACCCTCACTGTTAGAGCCATAGACCTTTAATACTCCGGCAGTGACATTTGTTGAAACGTTTACTGTAGAATTATCGCTATATCCAATTGTTCCGCCATAGTTGATTTTGTTTGCATTAACAAATGCAGCACCACTGTAGAGATAGCCAGTTGCGCTGTCTCCTATTGTGACATTTGTTGTAGCACCATCAGAACTTGTAACCATACCAACAGCGCCGCCTATGTTTGTTGAATTATCACTTGTGTTTGTCGAAACAACATCGAAATAAGTAGCCGTTTGAACTGTACCTGAAGTTCTTAAAACGGATCCTGATCCAACATATCCAGCAATTGAGCCTGTATTGACAGTTCCTGTTGCATTTAGTCTAAATGAATATCCGTTTGTACTTTCTGTATTTGTAGAGATACCCATAACTTGATTATTTACACTTAAACCATTTGCTGAGAAAGCTGAGCCTTCAAGACTTCCTACTAGACCACCAACATTTGCATTTTCAACATTAACACGAGAAGTCTCTGTGCCATAAGAATGAACAGTCTCTCCTTCATTTAAAGATAACTGATTTCTATCTAGATCCTCTAGACTGCTATAATCTCCTGTTATGCTTGATGTCGCTACAACTTCAAAGTTGACAGAGCTTGCATTTGTATAACTTAAATTTGTAGAACTTGTCATTATACCTGCAATACCACCGGCATTCAAAGTATTAACGGTAACACCGCTTGCTATTTTAAGATGTCCATAAAGATCTGATCCCTGCATATTTGCTGAGTTTATAGTTGAACTTTCAATACCACCAGCAATAATGCCTGAATTGATTGTGTTGATTTTGTCTTGTTCTGAATTAATATACAATAGAATATTTGTAACTACATTTTCCTCGTTATGTACACCAAGTCTATTAAGCCCAGTTACATAACCAAAATATCCGCCTAAGTTGATTGTACTTTCTTCTTCGCATTTTCCATTAACATAAATAGATGCAAATGCACTATTCCCAGATAAAGATGGTGAAATGCCATTAATGTCATTAATGTTGATTCGTAAATCTAAAGCCCCACTACTCTTTTCTACACTGCCAAAATATCCGCCTACATTCATTGTTGCAACATCACTGGCTGCTGATATTAAGTTAAAGTTTAGTTCACTAGATGTTGGGAATTCTTCAAATACAATGCCGTCAATAGAAGTTATTTGAACCGCACTATTTTGTGTAAATCTCCCCGCAATTAGACCAACATTTATTTCGAGATTAGTATCACGTTCTCTGTCAACGATTAATAGTGGAGTTCCGCTACTTATACCATTATAACGTGTTGGATCTTCTGCACTATTTGAAGAATATTCTGCACCATTATGAATTGTTATACCATTAATGTTGGTGTCGTAAATATTGCCGGCTATTAAACCAAAATCTAAATACGAGGTTGTGGATTCGCCAGTACTACCAGTAGACCCATTAAGTTTTATACTGCTGCTCGAAGTTCCTATATTAAGCGTTAGATTGCTAATAGTTGCACCAGTTATGGAATTTGCAATGATGCCATGTGATGAAAGTTCGACTGGAGTCGAAGTCGAGGACTCTCTTGGTATAAAGGAAATTGAAAGATTTACTAATGAAACCCCTGGGCTGATTGAGTCTGTAAGAGGTGCATCGATGATAAGGTTCGCATCACCTATATACCTTACAATGGTACCCGCAAAGTTATCTGGGACAAAATAATTTCCATCCCCATATTCTCTTAAGTCAATGTCCACAATTTCAGTAACCGTTGATTCAGCGGATGGATAACCGCGCACAACCACTGTTACATATGGATTGTTCTGCATAATATTGTGTACTTGACTTATACTTTCTTGATAGGCATCAAGATAGATAAGTGATGTTGTTGTTTGATATCTTATAGTAGGGAATAATTGGGCCGCTCCATCATGATTCCAATTTGTAGAAAACCATAAACCAGAGTTGATAAATGCTTCCTGAGTATATGATCTTCCTGCTGTAATATTGCTGTAAGCATAAGGAGAAACAATAGCATAGAATAGCTCACTTTCTTGATTTTCTTCTATATCAGCTTCAAAATTTCCGAACAAGTTGAAGAATCTCTTTTGACCATTGAAGAAATAAGATTCGTAGACCGCAACTGAAGTTTTTGCCGTGATCCCTGAAGAAACAGGAGAATCTTCGCTTACACCCTCTTGGTTTGGCAACGCTTTGTAGATTGTAAAGTAGTCAGCATAATTAGATTTTGTAATATTCTCTTCAACCCATGTTGAACCACCAGACGATAATTCTGAAGATGCGTAGACAGAGCCTACAAGTAAATTTACTCCTATTATACTTGAAATATTGATGTTTGTATTTCCTATTAGATATTCTTCGCCTGTTGAATAGTTGGTTGAAGAGATATAGTTCAATGGGTTGACTGATAGGAATGCAACATTCTTTGATTTTCCTTTAATAACGCCGACTATACCACCTGCGTTAGGTGCAGTTTTAACCTCTTCTTCCTGTGCACGAACATCACCCGTTGCATAAACCTCGTTGAACACAAATGTCGAGTAGAGTGAGCCCGCCACCTTTGCAGTTGAGTATCTGTATGCTACTTTAGAGTCGTCAAGTTCTAGTCCGCCGACAATACCGCCAACATATTCTGCATTTACAGCAACTACATTGAGTTTTGAATAGGCAATCTCGATAAGTCCGCTTTCAGCATAACCTACAAGACCACCAACATATTTTTGAGTATAGCCATATTCACTTGTTGGCAAATAGAATATATCAGTAGCGCCACGCTCTACAGTCATATTACCTTGATAATAGCTTCCAATCTTGCTTTCAATATTGTACTGAGTTGTGCTGTCATATTCAGCATAAACACGAGTAAGTTTTGCAAATGATTGACCAACTATACCGCCAGCAAAATATTTCATGGCGATGATGTGAGATTGATTGTTTGCCATAGGTGCTGTAATCTCAATACCTACATCGTTGATGTTTGTTTGATAGCCAGTAAGACCAAATACACCGCCAGCAACTTCACCGCGTACATTTACTATTCCGCTTACCTTAACATTGTCGACTGAGTATACTTCACTATTTGCATTAAAACCTGTTGCTTGAGAGGAATAGTTGTCAACATATCCTATTGCAGAGCCTGCATAAGAATAACTCTCAAGTCTTCTAGCAAATGTAGAATTTACTGGAGTTGTGATGCTTAAATTGTTTTCCACATCATTTCTAAATTCATAGAGTTTTGAAGTGGTCATATAGTCACTTATACCAAGTGAGTTGTATTTAATTGCATATACAGTTGGATCTGTGATTTCAATACGCTTAAATACATTATTGCCGATTGCAAGTCCAGTAAGAGCACCTGCAAAGTTCGCACCACTTATATTGCCTGAACCAGCCGACATATTTATAGATACATTTATAATATAACTATTCTTAATATATCCACTAAGTCCACCTACAAGTATTGAATTGCCTGCGTCAACCTGGCTAACATTCAAAGTGAGATTAGTCACGATTGGAAGAGTGTTATTTCTAGGCTCGATAGACGCAAACAGACCATATGAAAGGTATCTATTGTCGTCTGCTGTTATAGAAATATTAGAGATTTCAAAACCATTTCCATAGAGAATACCAGCAAAAGCACGAGTTGTTGAAGGAAGCACTCTTGAATTGTCGCTTACAATAGTTCTTAAATCGATGTCATTTACAAGACGATAAGTTCCCCAGATATAACTATTATTATAATATTGTTGGATATTGGAAGAATTGGAATTTCCAAAAACTTCTGCAAATTCGTCTTCATCGGCAATCAATATTGGGTTGTTCGCCCCACCAAGTGAAGTGTTGATGACGCGACCACTACCCTCTAGTTGTAATGTCGAATACATAAGGATATACAGGCCATTAACATGAGCGTTTGAACCTGTTGCCCCTTCATAATCTTCGTCAACTTCAACGACGTATCTGTTTGAATATGAAATTGTGTTTGCCTCTATAAGAGTGATACCACGAGTTGCATCCATTCTCCAAATGCCATCCCTTTCACTGTCGGCAATAGAGAAGCCATAATAGACTGTAGTATCAAGTGGATTTGTGACGATTACGACGCCTGTATTATAAAGGCTTTCTGTTGTATTTGAAGATGAGGAGTCGCCTTCATACATACTCTTATCATAATAATAGCAATTTATATAAGTTCCGTTTGCAAGTAAATTTCCATTTTCATCTACACCAGAGAAGTTTATCTGATTAAATTTCAAATTTTGTATTTGAGAAGCAGAATAGCAATTCTCGATTAAACTATTGTTGATATAAACAAAGCCTGATGCGAGATAAACACCTTGTGTAGTATCTTCATTTGCAATCAAGATATTTGAATAACTATCGCCTATAACACCGTCATTTTGGTTTACAAAGCCAGTTATGATACCAGTCCTTGATTTTAATGATGAGCCTTCGCGAGCAAAGTTTTCTGCTGCGACTTTTGCTGCATTTGAATAATCTATGTCTGGAGATTCTAAGCCCTCAACATAACTGCCGATTATCTGAGAATTTGATGTTGTTCTATTTACAAAACCGCTTGTTATAAAGTTTGCAGATTCATTTGTTATATCAATATTTTTAGCAAATGATGATGAAATTGCACCACTATTCATATCAACAAAGCCAGAGATGTTGCCTTGTCCTTCAATATAGAATATGCCAAGTTCGATTTCTTCAGCAGAAACATATCCGCTTGGAACTTGTTCGCCGTTCATTGTTGTATAAATCGTTTCGCCTGCAACTATTACACTATCACCGCCAACGCGAGAGTTTGTTATGCTTCCGCTGTTGTTGATTACAAAGCCTGCTACGGTTGGAATTATCCTAGAAGTCGAATTAATATTAATTGGCTCAGTACCAGCGCCATTACGCAATGTGATATTAATTCCTGCATTATTATTGTGTTGAACGCAAGCCGGAACAAGAATGTCACCAAGTTCACCCGCAACAAAGTCATCGGAGTAGTAAGATACCACTTCACAATTTGTGATTACACCGCTATTGTTGATCGCAAAACCAGCAATATTTATTGTGCCAGAGCTTGTACCGAAGCCAGAAATGTCAAGGTCTATTTGACCGCCATTATAAAGGTTTACCCTTATATTTTTAAGAGTAGTGTCTTCTAATACATTATTAAAGAGTGCGATATTCTTTGTGGAAGAAGTTATCGATGTATCAAAACTCTTAATGAAAATTGTATACCCATTACCATCTAAACTTCTTATTAGTGTTGTATCAAAAGGATTATAATCTTCAAGCACAATGTCATTCATCAAGATATAGTCCTCAGCTGACGGTAAATCTGATGAAGAATATTTAGAAGGATCAAGATTTAAAAATTCTGTTGCATTATATATAGAAATAGGAATATCCTCATCGGAATAAACTTTGACGTTTACTGTAAATCTTGTGTAGAAAGGTGTAACTGTACCATTTGTATAGACATAGGTCACAATCGCGAGTTGAACGCCAGTTACTTTTCTATTTCCGCTTATAATTACAGAATTATTGTTGTCAAATGAGAAAGATAGACTGCTTCCATCTCCTGCATCATTTACAGGGCTATATCCGTTTTGTGTTACATAGACAATACGGTTTGAAAGTGGCTCGTCAACAAGTTTTTCGCCTTTATCATCGATAGTATAGTTGATTGCATAGGTGTTGTCTATGACTGACAAACCTTCTGCATTGTGATAAAGTTGACTATCTAGGAATTCTTGTCTTACTTCATTTAATTTGTTGACTGTTTCTACACTCTCATGATCTGAAGTGTCATAGTTGTATGATTCAGGATAGAGATTATAGGTCACTGAGAATGCCTTTGGCACATTTAGCCAAACAGTAAGATTGTTTTCTGTGTCTGCGTCAGAGATGACTGCATTTTCGCCATCTACCTTAAATTCAACTACTCGTGCATAAGCATTAGTGAGTTTGACTTCTTCTGTGTCATTTATTTCTCTTGAAACTTGTGCTTGAACTGTAATTATGTTGTTGTCTGCTGTAGCATTTATCTGCAATGTCAAAGTTGCAGTGTAGGTCTTAATTCCAGTAATAGGGTCACTGCTAGGAGTGCTGATATCACTAATTGATACGCCCTGCATAGCAGAGTCTGCAGAAAGAGTAAGACTGTCAAGTTCTTGATCTTCACGCACTTGAACACGCACTTCTGCACTTGAACCCTTAGCAACATAGGCAGTATTTTCGCCATCGATTGTAACTTGCGCTTCAGCCAAGTATGATATTGAAAGATATGATGTCACTTGACTTATAGGCTCGCCACCTTCACTGTTAAAGAAGCTTGCAGTCAAGTTGATAATATTATCACTTTGTACTGTAGTATTTACATATACTTTGAAATAGATTGCTCCGATCAATTTTTCTTTGTCTGTTGGTCTATAGATAACTCTATCACCGATATATTGTATATTGGCGGAATTTACTTCAACAAATAGGTCGCTCTCTGCGTTAGCAACAAAATCAGACTTAGGTCTTAAGAGTTGGAATGAAAGTGCATTTGATACACTTGCATTGCTGTAACTAAGTTCCATATAATCATAGTAAGCAAATTCAGGGTTAATAGAAATCTGCAAGATTGAGCTTGAGCCAGGTGCAACAACACCAACAAGTTTCTTTCTAGTATGTTGTAAATAATAATTGTTATTATTTAAAGTCGTCCATTCCGATTTTGCAATACTATAATTTGAAACATCTATATTTGTAAATTGCTGTCTTGTAAGATGTAATTCAAAAGTTGACGATCCGTTATTTTGATATTGACTGTCACTTCCGCTTGCACTTGCGAAAGATACTACAAAATCCATATCCTGATCAACTTGTGACTTATACTTATCATAAACAGAGAATGTGATATCAAATCGATATATATAAGATCGAGCACTTTCACCTTCACCATTTTGCGAGGCAGAACTTAAATTGACATAGGCGGTAAGGATAGGTTCACTATCTCTATCAATTGAATAGTTATATGTAGCACTATAGTAAAGCTGTCCTGATGCGTTTTCTCCGCTTGTAATTGGACCATTTTCGCGTACAAGTTCACGGCCATTATAGGCAATCTTTGGATAGAAGCCTTGATAGTCATTTTGTGCTGTTGTTTCAATTTGTACTTGCAATGTTGCAGTCGTTGAAGGAGTGATAGGCACGCCCTCTTCAGAAACGCTGAAAGATATTACACCATCAGATGGAGAAATTGTAAAGTTTTTCTTAAATGCTTCAGTTACTGCCGTGTTATAATCACTATCGCTAACGCCGTTTATTGCTGTAACACTTGGCATAAATTCTACTAAAGTATCCACAGAGTTCATGTTAGTGATCGCTTGATAAGACATAGCGCTCGCTGTAGATGAGATAGAAACTACATCGCCTTCAGCATCTTCATCTGCTTTAACTGCTTTATATTCAATTGTTAGATCATTTTGAGTAAAGTCATAGTTGGTTGCTCCAGCACCTAGTGTAAGGTATGTCTTTTCAAAATTAAAGTCAAAGTTGATAGTCTTAGTCTTTTGAATATTTATAATTGAATTATTTGTAACGACATTGGTATTTCCTGCATTGTCTATCCATGATACTATCATAGGTGACAAACCATAAAGCACTTTAACAGCGATCGTTTTAGAAAGAGTAACATCTTGTTTTGATGATAGTGTAATGCTGACATCACCGGTTGCTCTGATGATGAGTTCGTTATTCTTAACATCAACAACCTTTTTATTGCTAGAAGATATGATGATATTTCTTGAAATACTCTCTTCTCCTACAAGTTCGGCAAGAGTGATTGTGTTAAGAGCATCGAGATCACGCTGTTCACTTTCGGTTAGATCCATCGCATCTATACTATAGTAGAATAGGATACCCTTTTTATCATTTACTTCTAGTGATCTATAGTAGCCATTTAAGTCAGTATAAGTTTGGATAGGATAATTAACAGTTGTTACAGATGGCTCTTGATATACATCTGGATAGTGTGGATAGCCACTATTTACATAACTTTGGAATTGATCGTCCCCTTCGCGAACAAGATTTGTGCTTGTTCCTGTAGTTTCGCCAGTTGAAAGATTTGTGCCATAATAGTACATTACCCTGTAACTACTGTTTGACTTAGTAGCAATATAGTAGTCGCTTTGATTGTTTATTGTGCCACCATCGTTTGTGCCAATTGCAAACATATCGCCTTCGTACCATACAACTGCAAATGATTTATAGATTGTTACATTTGCATCTGTTGCAATATTTCCTACTATTGCACCAACGCCGTCGAGACCGGATAATGTATATTGACTTGTGTAATTATATACATAGGAGTTTTCAATTGTTGGAGTTGTTGATGTGGTCGATTGCACTATTTGTCCAACAATTCCGCCAACGTAGCCACCCGAGAATGCATTTGCTTTTGTTGTGCCTGTCTCGTCAAGAGATTTAAGATTATAGAATTCAACACTTGAGCCATAGATTGTACCAGCATTTATACCAGCAATACCTCCGACATATGCATTCTCTGCTGTGATATTAAGACCAAGTACACTGCTGTTTGATATAGTACCATTGTTTGTTCCAGCAATTCCACCAACACCAGCATCTGCTTGAGTAGAAAGAGTGCTTGGATAGAGTTCGTTGACATCGACTGTAACATTTTCGATAAGTCCACTTTCGCTAACAGTGTCCACAACAAATCCATAACCAGTTACATTGCCAGTAAAGGTTATATTTCTAATAGTACCATTTAAAGTCTCAGCAAAGTTATTTGCAATTGAATTATCATTATTGTAGATTATAGTGATATCTTCACTATTACCTTGCAAGCCACCGTTGAATATAGAAATACGATTTCGCTCGCTTGTCAATTCAATATTGTTCATTACTGTATAATAAGTGTCTGGATCAATTTTGTTAAAGCCTTTTTCATCATAAATTCTATAAGCATGATCAAAATCACGACCGTCAGCAACAGTGAAGTCAATTCTAAGTAAGATGTCAGCAAAAGAAATCTCGTCATAGACATCACCTGTTGTATGACTCTTGAAATATGCATGGCCAGTCAAGAATTCATACCAAGACATGCCTGCAAAAGCCGAGATCGAGCAAGTCTTGCTAAGATCATAAACCGATACAGTACCGCTATATTCTACACTATTGCTTTTGTAGTAGAATGTGATTACATTGTCATAAGATGCATCTTGTGGAAGTACATAAATGTAGCCATTAATTCCTTCGGTTATGTTGTGGTTGAGGCGAAGCCCTACCGCATCTTCACGAATTTCACTATCAACATTTAAAAGTAATGTAGATGCGTTGTTGTCTTCATCAGTTATTACATACATTAAACTATTATTGCGAGCATTTGTTGGAGTTGTTTTGAAAGTTAGATATTGAGTTTCTTCGCTTCCAACTTCGAAATACACGCCATCATCGCTTGCATTATCCCATGATACACTCTCAACTCTTTGAGCATCAACGATTGAAATACTGATTGTTGTCCAGAAACAGTCACGATTTATTATGCCTTGATCGGTATCAACCGCAAGTCTATAGTGAACCTCAAGTTCGTCACTGAAACTGCCCTGTCCCATAGTGTTTAAGGCAATAATATTGAAAGATATTCCAGTTGATGTGATCACAATATTTTCAATTGTATATCGTCCATTTTTCCAAGTGATTGACCTATTTTCTTCGTTTAAATACATTTCACCCATGATAGAATTTCCATTAGAATCTTCTCTAGTGGATACAAATGAAAAGTTTGATAGATCATCATAAGTTATATTAATATTATTAAAATCTATATTAACAGTAGTAGTCGTTGATTCTTGATCAGAAGTTGCAACTGTGTTTCGAGCATAAAGATTTACATATCTATTGTTTATACTAAAACCGCCTGGATAGATATAACTTTCAATAAGAATAATGCGGTAGAATGTGACCATGCCATTTTCATCGACATTGTCGCCACTTCCCTTTCCAGTGAAAGATACAACAGCATAAGTATATCCTACATTTTTAGTTGTAATACTGTTGTTGTCACTTGCAAAGTATGCATAACTTGATACGCTTGTAAGACCATCGAAGATTTCTTGCAAGCCATCTTGAGAATTGAGTAAATTTTTAAAATCTTCAACTTCGTAACTATGGTCATTAGTCATGTAATCAAAGAATTTTACATCAATACTTGCAACCGCTTGATTGCCATTTGATGAGTTGTATCTATAATTGATCGGTGTGGTAGATCCATTTTTAAGCATCAAGTATGATGTGCTATTGTATGTGCTATTTCCAGTGATTGCTGAGAAAGTTGAATCATAATATACACTACTTGTCTTGCTTGATGACACTGAATCACTTGAATTGTTAAATGTAATATTTGCAAATTCCAAAGGTAAGAAGATATCTATTGTAAATGTTTCACTTTGAAGTCCATTTGCATTTACAAAGTAGTAATGATCTGTGCTTGTAATACCATAACTTGTAGGAAGTAATGTCAAAATTAACTTGAAAGTCACTGAGTTGTTGGTGTTAGAAACTTGTTCGAGACGCAAAGTCACATTGCTTGAGTCAGTCACTACATCAAGCAGTCCTTCAATGGTAGTTTGACCATTAAGGGTGAACTCTTTTTCAATATTTATCTGTCCACCATCATTTCTTTGTGAACTATTTACAGAAAAGTCTGCATCTTCAAATTCAAAATCTTCTTCAGCAACTGCTTTGATAAGATTTGCTTTGATTGTCTTAGATACAAGAGGATTTTCTTGACTTGTGAATGTAATATCGACAACTCCATCAGCCGATGATAAAAGATTAGAGTTTGCTTTTATGTAAATTTGCGAGTAACTTACTGGAGTTTCAGTTACAAAGGCGCCATTGTCATTCTTTACAAGCCTTATCTCTCTTGTCGCGCCATTGACATTGTCGTAATAATACATCGTAATAGGAGAAAGATCGCCATCGATTATATTTGTCACCGCTGAGGTATACTCAACTGAGATATTATATCCATTGTTAAGTGCTTGTACGGTTGTTGGAAGAATGTCTACTGTATAGTACTCTCCATAGTCATTGCTGTATTCAGAATAGTAAACCTGTGACTGTCCGTTTGTGATCTCCTCGCCATCGACATTTGTAAGTCGAATATTATTCACTCTTTCTCTTGCAACGAGAGTGATCGGTGTGTCAGCTGTTGAAATTGAAGAGTCATATTGCTGATATCCTATATTAAAGGTAATAACAAAGTTCTCATTTATGTCTTTGTCTTTGTAGTCCTCATTGATTACAACCTGGTAAATTGGATAACCTTCAGTATCATAACCATCTTGAGTTATGAGTACCTTGTCTTGCGCATCTTGACCAAGGCTGTCAACAACGCTGTGTGAGATAGAAAGATTGCCAATATAGTTTACTTTAATGTAGAGAGTAGACTGCTCATCCTCCGCAAAGTTTGGCACTATATTCAAATTAACTGCTTCTGTAATTGCAGTAAAGTCAGTAGATTTGCTGTATGAGTATGAAAGCGAGAGAGCGCTCGTGATCTTGTCAATAACAGGAAGTGTGATACCACTTTCGATAGTTACCCCCTTTTCTGTGGTAGGATAAACTACAATTGTGTCTTGAGCATAATCTTCGTCAATTATAAGACTTGTTCCTTCAATTCTTGCTCCGCTCGTCTGCAAAAGTCCGTCTGCAAAAGTCCAAGTAATAGTTCTTCTACTGTTTTCTGATGGAGAAAAAGTTATCAGTGCATTTTCGTCGAGCTGGGTAGTGGCTCCACGCACTGCAAAGTTTTTATAAGGAGTTTGTTCTTCTTGTTTCGCACTCATTGCAGAAACTTCGCTATAAACCTCGACATTGATAGTCTTTGATTGATTTCCTTCAGCGGTTCTTACAATCAAAGTACCATTACCTTCGCCCTTTCCAGTGATAGTTATAAGAGTCCTGCCACCAGATAGAGTTGAAGTTGAATAGCCAAACTTATCCTGTGAGTTATTGATAAGCGAAATGCTAGAAGACCCGCCACTAACAGTCGCGGTAACTTGCGCTATATCTCCCTCCTCTGCCCCTGAATAAAGCCTAATAGAAACATAGTCACTTGACAAACTCAAGGTGACTTTATTACTTCCACAGGCAGATAGGATACCCGCTCCTATCAAAAGAAATACACTCAAAAGTCCTATAAAAAACTTTTTCATTCTTCCTCCTTGTTTAATATCTGTAAAAAAACTATATTTTAAACATCTAGCAGTAAATTTCACAAAATTTCTTTTACAAAGAAATTATAACTTTTTTATATATTCCTTGTCAAATAAATTGAATAACTTAATATATAAATATATTAAGACCTCGCATAAGCCAAATTTACAATATCCGATTTTAGCACGCCCTTAAAATACATATTTAGCAAAAATATCTCACTCAATTCTAAAAAACGTCTATTTCGGACATATAATTATATAAAAATAAATAATTTTACTTAAACAAATTTACACCATCATCTTTCAAGGTTATTGATAAATATCAAAGAATTAGCGCTCACCCAGTCAAATTTATAAAATCATCATTACACCTTTTTAAAAATTTGTTGATTTTAAATATGATTTTGTTATAATAAAGCAAAAGGATTTTTCTATGCAAAAAATATTGAGTATGACACGAAAAGCATGTTTTGAATACGATCTAATTGAAGACGGTGACAAAATCGCAGTCGGTTTGTCAGGCGGGAAAGACAGTTTGACGCTTCTTTTGGCACTAAAAAAATTGCAGGCGTTCTATGATAAAAAGTTTGATTTAGTCGCAATCAGTGTAGATTTATCAAATGGCAAAAATGACTTTTCAAAACTGATCGAATTTTGCAAGTCAATTGATGTGGAATACAAGATCGTTAAAACCAATATAACTGAAATCATCTTCGATATAAGAAAAGAAAAAAATCCTTGCTCACTTTGTGCTAACTTAAGACGCGGAGTACTAAACTCAACTGCCAAAGAACTAGGTTGTAATAAAGTTGCCCTAGGACACCATAAGGACGATCTTATAGAAACCTTTTTACTTTCCCTTTTCTTTGAAGGGAGATTATCAACCTTTAAACCAAAGACATATTTATCAAGAGTTGATTTAGATGTTGTAAGACCGTTTATATTTGTCAGTGAAGAAGATATCAAAAGAGTAAGCAAAGATTTTCCTGTCCTTTTCAATCCATGTCCAGCAAATAAATATACCCAAAGAGAAAGTGCAAAACAACTGCTAACAACACTTGACAAGACCTATACTGACTCAAAAGAAAAAATATTCAATGCGATTATTCATAGCGAGCGCTATAATCTATTTGATAAACTTGATTAAAAAAAATTTTTAATAATTTAGCAAAAATTATGTAAAAATATTGAAAAATACAATAAAAAATTAATAAAAAACACAAAAAATTGGCAAAAAAATATTAAATGCCGATTTTTATTTCTATTAAAAAACACTAAATATACCTGAAATAAAGGCAAAGAAATGTTTTTGAATTTAAAATAAATTATATTTTTTAAAATTATTTAAAAAATTAAAAAAAATATTAAATAAATATCTAATTATTTAAAAAAAATGCAAAAAATATATGTTTTTTCTGCATTTTTTACTAATTTTTTATATTTATTTTAAAAATTATTTGATATTTTAAGCTATATTTAACCCTTTAAAATAGCGCATCTTCCATGCTTGATGGAATATCCATGCCTAGCAATTTTAGTACAGTTGGAGCAATATTTGCAATAGATTTACCCTTTTTAAGTTTAGCTTTTCTATGCTTTTCACTTACTAATATACATTTTACAGGATTTGTTGTATGACTAGTGACTTTGTTGCCTTGCTTATCAATCATATATTCGGCATTTCCATGATCGGCTGTTATTATACAATCGCCTCCTGCCATAAGCGTAGCAAGAGCTAGAGCATAAGCTTGCTTTTCAACGCACTTTATTGCATCTTTAGTTGCCTCAAAATTGCCAGTATGTCCTATCATGTCAGGATTTGAATAATTTACAAGTATAAAATCATATTCCGCACTAGCAATAGCATCAAGAGTTTTTTCTGTAATTTCAATTGCTCTCATCTTTGGATAATATGAAAAATCTTGAGTATCAATACTGTCAATCAACACTCTTTCTTCATTCTGATAAGGCGACTCATTGCCACCATTAAAGAAGAATGTTACATGGGCATATTTTGTAGTTTCTGCTATGTGAAATTGTTTTTTGCCTGACTTTGCAATAAGCGCACTGAGATTGTCATCTATCTTTACAGGCGGATAAATAACATTCAAAGAGGAAAATTCCTTTGCATACTCCTCCATTGGCGAATATAAAAGGTTTTTAAATTTCTTGGTCTTGAAGTGCTTAAAATTTTTGTCGGTCAAAGCAAAAGTAATCTCCCTTGCTCTATCTGAGCGGAAATTGTAAAAGATGACGCTGTCATTATCACCTATTACTCCATCTTTACATAGAAGAGTCGGCTCGACAAATTCATCATACACGCTCTTTTTATAACTATCATTTAACACTTTTTCAGCATCCTGTTCTATTAAATTCGCTCCGTTTACCAGTACATCATAGGCCTTCTGCAATCTATCATAGCGCTGTTCTCTATCCATTGCATAAACACGTCCTGAAAGTGAAGCTATTTTATATCCTAGCGGTGCGATCTCTTCTTTAAGCTTTTTAATGAAGCCAATTCCACTATCATAGAGTGTATCACGACCATCTAGGAAAGCATGAATATAAACCTTTTTAAGCCCAAAAGAATTTGCCATATCTATAAGAGCGAATAAGTGATTGATATGTGAATGTACTCCACCATCAGATAAAAGCCCCATAAGATGCAATGCCGAATTGTTTGTTTTTGCATGTTCCATTGCCTTTATCAATCTTTCATTTTTGAAGAAAGAACCATCTTCTATATCCCTGTTGATTTTCATAAGATATTGCCAAAGTACTCTGCCAGAGCCCAAAGTCAAGTGACCGACTTCACTGTTTCCCATCTGTCCTTTTGGCAAACCAACTGCATTACCACTTGCCTTTAAAAGCGAAGTAGGATAGATTTTTTCAAGCTTGTCAAGATTTGGCGTCCCAGCCGAGGCAATGGCGTTACCAAACTTTTCCTTGCGATATCCAAAACCATCTAATATAACTAAAGTTACCATGTTTTATCTCCTTGCTATATTTTATAACTATCCAAAATTCTTGTCAAATATTTTGCAGGCATTTAGTTTTTGTTCTTCTTTTACATGTTATGCAAACCTTGTTTATAAAAAAAATGAAAAAATTTATAAAGTAAAATATCGCATAATATACGCTTTTCTTTTTATTTAAAAGATTATCGCTTCATAATCTATTATACTTTCATAAATAAGCAATCTAATTAAATATAATTTTTAAAATTAACTTAATGATAAAAAGATATATCGACTTGTAATTTATCGATAAAATATTTTATCAATTTTCATAAAATTCTTGACAAATAAAACCTTTTGTGATAGACTTGCATAGTAACATGTGCAGGTGTAGTTCAGTGGTAGAACACTAGCCTTCCAAGCTGGTTGCGAGGGTCCGATTCCCTTCACCTGCTCCATTCGCTTCCATAGCTCAGCTGGATAGAGCAATGCCCTTCTAAGGCAGAGGTCGAAGGTTCGAATCCTTCTGGGAGCACCAACATGGTGGTCTTAGTTCAGTTGGCAGAACGCCAGATTGTGGCTCTGGAGGTCAAGGGTTCGATCCCCTTAGATCACCCCAAAAATTAATAACTTTTGATGGGGTGTCGCCAAGTGGTAAGGCATTGGATTCTGACTCCAACATTGCGTAGGTTCGAGTCCTACCACCCCAGCCACAACAGACACACTTTTGATGGGGTGTCGCCAAGCGGTAAGGCACAAGATTTTGATTCTTGCATTCGTAGGTTCAAATCCTGCCACCCCAGCCATCTTTTAAGATTGCAATATTTTGCAATAAAATATGAATATCTTAAAATCTTAAATCGGTCTACTAGCTCAGTCGGTAGAGCACTTGACTTTTAATCAAGGGGTCCCGGGTTCGAATCCCGGGTAGGCCACCAAAGTACTATGATTATCATAGTATTTTTTTATTGCCTACCCGAGATTTAACATAATGAATATATTCATTATGCCAGCGTGCATCCGCACGCCGAACCCGTGACTGTCCCGGTCGAAATTTCTTCCACTGATTTAATAATGTCAACTTTATCCTGAAATTTGGCCATTCGCATTTCTCCCAAGCAATGCTCATAACGAATCCCGGGTAGGCCACCAAAGTACTATGATTATCATAGCACTCAGTGTGTCGACAAAATAACAGACTGCAGAGAAACAAGCGAGGCAAGGCTCGAAAAAGTGGCTTAGCCACTTTCCATGGGGT
>CALVNK010000011.1 GCA_944349615.1 uncultured Clostridia bacterium | reverse complement strand
AAAATTCATCCGCAGGTTGCTAAAAACTATGATTTGCCAAAGGATATCTATTATGCAGAACTTGATGATGACTATCTTTTAAAGTATAGTGAAAAGAAAGTTACAATGAAGTCGATATCTAAGTATCCTATAGTTGAACGTGATCTTGCTGTGGTAGTCGATAATCAAATAACAAATGAGGATTTAATGAAATCTATAAAATCCGTCTGTGGAAATTTGTATTATGATGCAAAACTATTTGATGTTTATCGTAGCGATGCGATAGGCGAAAACAAGAAAAGTATGGCGTATAACATCAAACTGTCTGACATGAATAAAACTTTAACAGACGAAGAAGTGTCAAAAGTTATAAATAAAGTGCTTAAGACTTTAAGCTATAAATTTGGAGCAACCTTGAGATGATATATCTTGATAATGCAGCGACAACTAGAATGTATGAGGAAGCAGTGAGGGTTTACAATGAGTATGCCGTCAATCGTTTTTTCAATCCATCTGCTAGTTATCAAGCAGGTCTTGATATAGCAAAGCAGTTGAATGAAGGTCGCTATTTATTACTTAAAAAGTTGGGAGCAAAAAAGGGAACGATTATCTTTACAGGTGGAGCGACTGAAAGCAATAATTTGGCTATACGTGGAAGTATGCGTAATGGAAAATATGAATATGTATTTTCAGTTGGTGAACATCCAAGCGTTTATAATGTTGCGAAAGAATTAAAAAATCAAGGCTACATTGTCCATTTTGTAGATTTAAGGCATGATGGTCAGGTGGACTATCAAAAATTAGAAAAAGTCTTAAACGAAAAGACTAGACTGATTTCTGTTATGAACATAAGCAATGAAACAGGCGCTATCAATGATTTGGCAAAAATAGATACGCTTCGTAAAAAAAATGCGCCAAACGCGCTTTTTCATGTAGATGGAGTACAAGCATTTTGCAAGGTAAATGTAAATGTTGATAAATATAACATCGACTTTTATACAATAAGTGCGCATAAATTCCATGGGCCAAAAGGAGTGGGTGCGTTATATGTGAGAAATCCTAACTCTCTTAAAAATATAGTTTTTGGTGGCGGACAAGAGAGTGGTTTTAGATCGGGCACTGAGAATGTGGCTGGAATTATGGCAATGCTAGATGCTGTCAAGCAAATTGATATTGATAAAAATTTTGAGTATGTTTGCTCGCTAAGTAAGAAGATGACGGACATATTAGGAAGTGATGAAAATGTTGATATCTTGCAAACTGAAAGTCCTTATATATTAAGTGTAGGCTTTAAAGGAGTTAATGGCGAAACATTAATGCGAGCCTTGCAGGATAAGGGGGTTATTGTAGGAATAGGTAGTGCATGTTCTGCAAAGAAAGCGGGTAATAGAGTGCTTGAAAGTCTTGGCTATGATAAGGAAAGGGTTAAAAGTCATATAAGAATATCCTTTAGTGAAGATTTGCAATTACAGGATATTGAAAAAGCAGGTAAGACTATCTTACAAACTTATCGAGAAATTTGGGAGAAAGTAAAATGAGAAATGTTATATTACTAAGATTTGGCGAATTATTTTTAAAGGGCGACAACAGGCATATTTTTGAAAGTATGCTTATTAGCAATATAAAAACCAAACTTTCATCTTATGATTTTAAGTTTGAAAAGACTTTTGGTAGATATGTAATTTCAGATTATCAAGCTTCTTTGGAAGATGATATTGTCGGTGAATTAAAGAAGGTTTTTGGACTTTATAGTTTAAGTCTCGCAAAAGAAGTTGATGCTGATAGAGATGCGATCGAAGGCATCGTAAGAACAATAGATTGCGAAGGCAAAAGTTTTAAAGTAAGTGTAAAACGAGCTGATAAAAGGTTTTCAATTCCGTCAATGGAATTTGCGAAGATTTTAGGCGGAGTTGTGCTAGATAATTATAAGACTGCATCAGTCGATCTTTATAATCCGCAAATTGAAATAAAGGTGGATATAAGGCTTAATGGCAAAGCATATATCTATGTAGATGAAATCAAATGTCAGGGTGGACTTCCGCTTGGTAGTGCAGGAAAGGGACTTTTACTTTTATCAGGTGGAATTGATAGTCCTGTTGCTGGATATCTAATTGCAAAGCGTGGACTAAGACTTGAAGCTTTACATTTCCATAGTTATCCTTATACCTCAGTTGAAGCAAAAGAAAAAGTACTTTCACTTGCTGAAAAGTTGTGTGAATATGTAGATAATATAAAACTTCACATAATTTCGTTTACACAAGTGCAAGAGGAAATTCATAAAAGATGCAGACCAGAATATATGATTACAATCATGAGAAGAATTATGATGAGAGTTGCGTCAAGACTTTGTGATAAATATGATTTAGGTTGTATTATAACAGGAGAAAGTTTAGGGCAAGTAGCTTCTCAAACTATGCAGAGTATGGCGGTCACTGGTGCTATGGCAAATAGACCTGTTTTCAGACCTTGTATAGCAATGGATAAGGAAGAGATTATGAAGATTGCTAGAGATATTGCCACATACGACATTTCAATCTTGCCTTATGAAGATTGTTGTACTGTTTTCTTACCTAAAAATCCTGTGATCAAACCTGTGGCAAGTAAAGTTGAAAAAGAAGAAGGGTATTTAAATATTGAAGCCTTAGTAAATGATTGTTTAGAAAAAGAAGAAATGGTAGAAATAGTAAAACCTAAACAATAAGATAAAGCGATTTTATTTTATAAGTTTCAATTTGATAATTTTAATAGTTATAGATAAGACTGAAAGGAGAGAGTGAGCCTTCAGTCTTTTTTTTATGTCATGATTTAAAGTATTATATAATCTTTGTGTTTACTTCAAATGTTGAGATAGTTTTTTATTTTTGATTGTTTTAAAATTGCAATATGCATAAAAGCGTGTATTTATAGATTAAGAATTTATAAATTTACATATTTCAAAATATATATGAAAAATTGATGAATATTTATGCATAAATCTCTTGCATAATTATAAAAAATGTTGTATAATAATCAAAAATGAGTGAATATATATAAATTCATAAATATTCACAATCGCTAATTCCCTTTAAAAATGGGCGATATAGCGATTTAAGGAGAATGTATGGCTAGAAGCGCACGACAATCTAAAATATTGGAACTCATCTCTACAAAAGAAATTGAAACGCAAGATGAACTTGCAAGAGAGCTCCGAAACGCAAACTTTGATATCACACAAGCGACTATTTCAAGAGATATCAAAGAGCTTGGTCTTACAAAAATTTTATCAAGTTCTGGTAAGTATAAATATTGTTTTGTTGGATCGGATGAACAAGTCATTTCAAATAAGTACATAACAATATTTAAGGAATCTGTAATCTCTGTTAAAATAGCAATGAATCTTGTTGTTATCAAAACAATGAAGGGACTCGGTGGCAGTATTGCTTCATTTGTCGATAAATTAAATATCAATGAACTTATGGGTGCGGTATATGGTGATGATACTGTAATGCTTATTTTCCCAACTACCACTCTAGCTAGTAGTTGTGTTGTTACTTTAAGTGATATGCTAGGTTAAGGAGTTAAAAGATGCTTCAAACTTTAAACATAAAAAATGTTGCGCTTATAAAATCATTGTCAATTGATTTTGGCAGTGGATTAAATATTTTGCTTGGTGAAACAGGTGCTGGTAAGAGTATTATTTTTGATTCTTTAAATTTTGCACTTGGAGCAAAACCAGATAAAACTCTTTTGCGATCTAACGAACCAGAAATGAGAGTAGAAGCGTTATTTACTAATATCAATTCTCAGGCAAAAACCTTCATGCAATCTCTTGGCTTTGATGATGAGGAGATATTAATTTCAAGAACATTAAATCTTGATGGCAAATCTGCTATTAGAATAAATGGTCAAATTGCCACGCAATCACTTTTAAAGCAGGTGGGAAGTGCACTTCTTGATAGTTATTCTCAGCACGAGAGTATAGAACTATTAAACTCAAAAAATCATTTACAATTGCTTGATCGATATGACAACGATGCAATTGCTCCTATCAAAGAAAATTTAAAACTAGAATATGCTAATTACAATGATTTAATCAAAAAGATAAACTCTCTTGGTGGAGATAAGTTCGAAAGAGAACACGAGAAATCGCTTTTAAATTATCAAATCACTGAGATTGAGCAGGCAGATATCAAAGAAGATGAAGATATTCAAGTTAAAGAGCGTCTAGATTTAATGAATAGCAGTGAAAAGATCTTTAATGCAATATCTTCTTGTCAAAGTTTGTTAAGCGATAATGGCGATTCATGCTTAAACAATCTTGACTATGCTATTTCTTCGCTAGTATCTGTATCAAATTTTGACAGTATTGCCTCTTGCCATCAAAGATTGGAAAGCGCAAAGTATGAAATAGAAGATATATATGAAACGCTAGCTGATATAAAAAATAATACTGAGTTTGATGAGCGTGAGTATGAACAACTTGATTTAAGATATGACACAATAAAGAATATATTTAAAAAGTATGGTGGCACTTATCAAATAGTACAAGAATTTTTATCAAAAGCCAAAGCAAGATTAAATGAACTTGAAGATAGTGACTTTTTGATTGAAAAGTATCAAAAAGAAAAAAATGAGTTATATGATAAGATGCTCAAGACTGCAAAAGACTTATCTGCCACAAGAAAGAAAATAGCACTTATAATTGAAAATAAAATTAAACAAGAATTATCTGCACTTGGCATGAAATCTAGCATTTTCAATATCAACTTTGAGGAAACTGAGATCTCGTCAAACGGAATAGATAAAGTTGAGTTTGTTTTTTCTGCCAATCTTGGTCAGCAAAGCAAGTCTCTTGCAAAGACGGCATCAGGCGGTGAGTTAAGCAGATTTATGCTTGCTTTCAAAAATATTTTCTCTGAAAATGAAAGTGTAGAAACGCTTATATTTGATGAAATAGATGCTGGTATAAGCGGTGAAACAGGAGTGATTGTAGGCGAGAAATTGTCTAGTATAAAAAAACATGCTCAAATTATATGCATTACACATTTGCCACAAGTTGCAAGTTTTGGAGATGATTTCTATTTTGTTTCAAAAACTGAAAGCGATGGACAGACTTATACTCATGTAAAACATTTGGAAGGTGATGAAATTGTCTATAATCTTGCAAAGATGATAAGTGGACAGGTTTCAAACATCGCCTTATCGCATGCACAGGAAATGAGAGATAAAAATTATTTAATTCATCAATAAATATTTAGTATAGTATATTTTCGAATATTTAGTATAGACTAACCTTTAGGGTTAGTCAGACTGTAGACAAACGGCGCGACCGAAAAATTAATTATAATTTTTCTTGCCTCGTTTACTGAAAAACGCCCAAAACCAGTCATTTAGGTATACTAAACTCCTGGCTTTGAGCATTTTAGAGCCTTGCCTCGCTTGTTTTTCTACAGTCTGTTGATTTGTCGACACACTGGCTAACCTTTAGGGTTAGTTTTTTTGTGTACAAGATTATGTAAACTTTTATATAATTTTTGGAGGGATAAGTGAAAAAGAACAAGTCAAACTTAACGAAAAATAAAAAGATAATTTTGTTTGTTTATTTTTTTCTTTTGGTCTTATCCTATTTTGCTTATAATATTGATTTTGTAAAACTTTATCAGTTGCCTTCGTCAATATATTCTAGTTTTGAAGAAGTAGAAAGTGCTAAAAATGATAATTTATTTGGCAATTTCGTTTCGTTAGATTTCAATAAAAACGATGTTAAGACGGGGAAAAATGGAGACAGCGAAAGCGAAGTCATATTTAAACTTTTTGGCTTTATTCCAATTAAGAAAGTAACAATGAAAATTCTTCCTGAAGAGGAAGTTTATGCTGGTGGTGTACCTATAGGACTGACAGTTTATCTGGATGGTGCTATGGTTATAAGTGCATCTTCTGTTGATGTTGAGAATATGAAGGTTTCGCAAAATAGTTATTTAAAAAATGGTGATGTAATAAAAAAAATTGACGGGCAGGAGATTAATGATATTAATGACATTTCAAAGGTCTTAGAAAAGGTAAATAACGAAAAAACTTGTGTCGAAATAGAGCGAAATGGTATAATTAAAAGTTTTAATCTTCCTTTGCTAAAAGATAAAGATGGGAAAGTTAAACTCGGTATATGGGTAAAAGATGATATCTCTGGTATAGGAACATTGACTTTTGTTCGCAAAAGCGATTATGGATATGGCGCTTTAGGACATCCTGTAACAAACGGCAAGAGTGAAAATACTCTAGAAATAAAGGACGGAAAAATTTATAATTGCTCATTAGTAGGGATAAATAAAGGTCGAGAAAATGATCCTGGCGAATTAAAATGCGTTTTTGTTCAGCGTAATGATATTGGCTCAATAGATAAAAATACTAAGTTTGGTATATTTGGTAAATTAAGTGAAAACGCATCTATTATCGATCAAAATTTAAGTTATAAATTGGGTGGAAGGTTGAGCGTTCGTCCTGGCAGTGCAAAAATAATCAGTGCTGTAAGCGGAATAAGGGAAGAATATGATATAGAGATTATAAAAGCAAACTTCCAAAGCAAATCTAGTGACAAGAGTATGGTATTTAGAGTTAAAGACAAAAGGCTTATTGCGCTTACTGGGGGTATTGTTCAAGGAATGAGCGGTAGTCCGATCGTGCAAGATGGCAAAATTATTGGAGCGGTTACTCATGTATTCTTAAATGATTCAAGCAAGGGTTATGGAATATATACGGACTTTATGCTTGAGCAGTTGAATGAATTAGAATAAATAATTTTTGCACCATTATGATTTAATTTACAAATGGTGCTTTTTTCATTATCTAAAAACAAATTTATATGCCAAAAGTTTATGAGTATATATAATAGCAATGAGCTTGAGCAAATTAAACAGCTTGCATTTTGTTCTATTTTTACAAAATTTACTTTCTGCTTTCTAAATCGTTTGAATTTATATTTATAAATATAGTATAATAGATTTGATAGAATTTTAGATCTATCTTAAAAAGGGGAAATTATGAGCAGTTTAAGCATATTATGCAATGCTGCTGTAAATGCCGGAGTTGTAAGCGGAGTACTTGCCCTATTAGTAGGTTTAGTAGTCGGAGCTATAATTTATAAAGTAGTCGCAAACAAGAAGATTGGTAAAAGCAAAACTAATGCTGTAAAAATCATTGAAGAGGCGTATGCAGAAGCAAAGAGCATAAAAAAAGAATCTATGTTAGAAGCCAAGGAAGAGGCTCAAAAAATTAGAGATGAGGCCAATAACGAGGCAAGAGAAAGACGCGCAGAAATACAAAAACAAGAGGAAAGACTTGATCAGCGTGAAGATTATGTCACCAAAAAAGAGACCGCACTTGATGCCAAAAGTGAACAACTAGAAAATGAAAAAGTGCAACTTGAAAATGACAAGAAAACTTTGAATGATAAGATTTCAGAACAAAATGAAATCAAAAACCAAATGCTTGAAAAATTGGAAAGTTTGTCAGGACTAACTAAAAATCAAGCTAAAGATTTGCTTATTGATAGTATTACCGAAGAAGCTAAAAAAGACGCGGGCAACATTGTCAAAAAGATTGAAGATGAAGCACGCGAGAATGGAGAGAAAATTGCTCAAGACATTGTTATGTCAGCAATTCAAAGGTGTGCAACTGACTTATCAAGTGAGATGACTGTAACAACAGTCGCCTTGCCTAATGACGAGATGAAGGGACGAATTATTGGTCGCGAAGGAAGAAATATTCGCTCAATTGAAAGTGCCACAGGAGTCGAACTCATCGTAGATGATACACCAGAATCAATCACCGTTTCAAGTTTTGATCCTGTTAGAAGAGAAATTGCAAGATTGAGTTTGGAAAAACTTATAATCGACGGTAGAATTCATCCGGGAAGAATTGAAGAAATTGTTGAAAAAGCCACTCGAGAAGTCGACAAAACAATCAAAGAAGCAGGCGAGAATGCTTGCAATGATGCAGGAATTTTCAATCTTGCTCCAGAACTTGTCAAGATACTCGGCAGACTAAAATTTAGGACAAGCTATGGACAAAACTGCTTAAAGCATAGCGTTGAAACATCTATAATTGCAGGATTGATTGCTACTGAATTAAACGCAGATGTAATGCTTGCAAAGCGTGGCGGACTTTTACATGATATTGGTAAAGCTCTTGACCATGAAGTAGAAGGAACTCATGTTTCTATCGGTGTTGATCTTGCAAGAAAAAATAAAGAATCTGATCTAGTTATAAATTGTATACAAGCTCATCACGGCGATGTTCCATTTGCTTGTATTGAAGCAGTAATCGTACAGGTTGCAGATGCGATTTCAAGTACTAGACCTGGTGCAAGAAGAGAGAGTTTTGAAAACTATATTAAACGATTGCAACAACTAGAAGGTATATGTAATGATTTCAAAGGCGTTGAGAAATCTTATGCAATTCAAGCTGGAAGAGAGGTCAGAATTATTGTAAAACCTGATCAAATAAGTGATACAGATGCAATGTATCTCGTCAAAGATATTACAAAACGCATAGAAGATGAGATGCAATATCCGGGACAAATCAAAGTAGTTGTAATTCGTGAAAACCGCTTTACCGAAACAGCAAAATAAATTAAAAATTTTATCTACAAGAGAAATATAAAAAGATCGCATTTAACTCTAATGCGATCTTTTTGTTTGTAAATAATTAATGTATTAAAAAAACAATTTCTATCTATTTAGCGATGGCTATTTTTACTATTGTTTTACGAAAAAATTATCATATTGTATGAATAATTTAATAAAATATAATATGGATAACTTTTTAGATTTAATAAGTGTAAACTTTCAAGATTGCGTTTGGCTTGCTGTCATGCTCATGGCAATGATACCTACTATAGAAAGTAAGATTGCAATTCCGTTTGGAATGAATACTGAAATATGGGGAGCGGGTGCTTTAACAGGTTTTGAATCTTTTCTGTTTGCTTTTTTAGGTTCTATCTTGCCATCCTTTTTTATAATTTTGATAGTGAGAAAATTGAAAAGCAAAATAGCTGGCTTTATGACAAATAAATTTCTTCAAAAATATTACAATAAAAGCCGTGCTGTTACTCAAGCCAAGAATAATTTTACCAAGTACTTTATGCTAACAGGTTTTGTTGCTGTTCCGCTTCCATTAACAGGTGTTTGGACGGGGAGCTTGATTGTTGGGCTTAGTAATTTGGATATTAGATATGGTTTCCTGTCAATACTAATAGGTGCGATGATTTCAGCTGGAATGATCACATTAATTTGCGAGGTATTTTCAAACTCTATAACATATATTTTAATAATATCTCTTATCATTATTTTACTTTTCCTTTTTACAGATCTTTTTATAACTATATTTAAGGAACTCAAAGAGAAAAGAAAAGATAAAAAAAGAAAATAATATCAAAAAGAATTAAAGTAAAAAAAGACTTATACTAAACTATAAAAGTTTCAATATAAGTCCTTTTTTAATCTATCATTTCCAAAATTTTATAAGCATAAATCTCTTTGTATAATACCTAATAGGCAAAATAGCCAAAATCATAAGCATAGGCAATATTAATGTTGTTGCAAATTGAGCAAAATTGTTTGGGGTTAAACCACATATAAAGTTTAATCCTATGACAATACCAATTGCAAGAATTGTATAAATCCAAATTTGCCATTGTGACATCATTTTAGCTGGAAGCCAACTTCGATATCTATAAAAATTATATCCTTTTAGGGCAACATCGATCAAAAATAATGCTGGCAATAACACAAATAGGAAGTTTGTATTTGGATTCAATAGTCCATATCTAAGACATATAACATACAATATTACAGATAGGGTGGTTGCGAGAACAAATATTGCAGATGACAGCATTAACATTAATTTATTTGTGTTATGCTCAGCTCTTTCAGCCGGTTTTTTATACTCATTAAATGATATATTTTGTTTATTGTAAAAGGTTTTTAAGTCATCATAATCATAGAGAGCATCTTCTCTAAGCTCGGCATCTTGCGCTGTTTTTGTTTTAGAATAAAGTCTTGTTAATATATCTTTATGTGATGGATCAATTGATTTATCTCGCTTTGGCGGTGGCATCTGATTTATTTTAACAGGAGTAGCTTCAACAATTTTGAGTCTAGGCGGTTCAATTTTTTTAGCAGATTCAAGTTTGCCTGCATCTATCCTATTAGTAATAAACTTACCATCATCTTGAAAATGTTCTTCACTTTGCTGAACAGTAGTTTCTTGTTTATCTAACTTAGTAAGATTAAAATCAACTCGCTCTGTAATGAATTTTCCATCATCTTGTTTTGGGTTAGACTCTATCTCTTCATTTCTTTCTGTTTCTTCTCTCTTGTGATGGAATAAGTCATATAAGGTCTGTTTTTCTTCTGTATATTTTGACTTGTTTTGGAGAATTGAATTTTTAAATTCTTCAATATTATTCTTAGTTTTTTCATTAGATACATAGAGAGGGTCGGTTGCCGTAATTGAAATTTGATCTTCAGCGAAACTGCGTTTGCGTTTATACTTATTTATATCCTTAGAAATATCATAAATTCTTCTATTATAATCTTCTACATCTTTATTAGACAAGAATACGCCATCATCTTTTTTAGCATATTCATCTTTGTTTGTTATTTCTGTATTATGTATTTCATTCTCTTTATTTTCATCAATTTCATCAAACTGAGAGCTTGGTTCTTGATTAGCCTGATTATATGAATAATTAGAAATATCATCCTTATTTACTGATTCAGTAATATTAATGCTTATATTGTTATCAGCTGAATTTATTGAATTATTTTCATTTTCAACTTTGGCGGCTTCTTCTATGTCTTGTTCACTTTTATAAGTTACATCTTTATTCTGAGTAGATGAGTTTGATATATAATTTTCACTCTCGTACATTGAAGTAGGTTCATTATCATTTTGAGTAGAAGATAATTCTTCATTTAAGATTGTAGTTTCTTCCACAATTTCTTCATTAGCAACTGGTTCCTGCTTAATCTGTGTTTCATTATTCATTTCGAAATCATTGTAGTTATTTTCATTTTCATAAGTGGATTGTGATTGCTGACTATTGATAGATTCTTTGAGATTTTTAGTTGTTTGCAATGATTCTTTAGACTCATTTTTATCTTCTGAAAAATCAGAAAAATCAAAATATGAGTCAAGATCTTCATCTACGTCATTAGTATCTTCGATTTCTTCGTCTATATCCTGGCTATATTTATTGACTATAATATCTTCATTTTGAACAGTATCTGTTTTTGAAATAGTATTTATATCTTGAGTTAAAGAATTAGAATCATTTTCCATTTCATTGATAGACAATTGTCTAGATGCAGAAGTGGCAGTATAGGATTCTACAATTTGAGTATTAACCTTTGATAGTAGGTTAGGATCAAGATTAGAATTGATTTGTATATTCTTTTCCATACTTGACTCGTCTTTAAAATCTCTAAATACGTCAATATTATTTCGATCATAATAATCTTTTAAATCATTATAGAAAATTCTACCTTTTTCTGTAATTGAATAATATTTTCGGTTAGGTCCTAATTCACTGTCTTGAAGATATGAAGAAACATAACCTTGTTTTTCCATTCTAGTCAAATTTGAGTATACACTAGGCTTCTTTAAAGTTATCTTGCCATCGCTTTTTTTATTGATTTCACTTATAATATCAAGACCATAAAAATCTCGCTCAAGTAAGCAAGTCAATATCATAAATGAAAGTTGTCCTTTTGCATATAGATCCATAGTTTTTTCCTTATCACTTTTAACTTTTAGTTATTGTTAAGTTTATATGTTTGTTTCATACTACATCGACTCAATCAAACTTTTTGTTATTATAAAAATAAAATTTTTAAATTTTACAGGATAACACTAATTGAGTAGGGTATAACTCAATTTTTTTATTATCTAAAAGTATTATAGAACAAGAAAATTTATTAGTCAACATATTTTTAAATATTTATTTAAACTATTATGCATTGCATACTAGTCATAACAAAAATAATAAGGCTTAAATAAAAAATAGGTTTTTATAGCAAAATAGGTGATAATAAAAGAATAAATTTTCATCAATATATTAAATATGAAAGTGCAAACCCGAAATTTTAAAACGTATAATAAAGGATAGAGTGGAATGTCTAGAAATTTTTAATGAGATTGGTAAGACTTTTATAGGTGATATTATCGGAAGCCGAACTTGCTTGCAAGAGTGAGGCTGATGGTTATACATAATATGTGATAAGTATGCGTTAGCATACAAATTCGATAGAATTTATTAAAATTTTATGATAGTAAAATTTTAACATCACATAGTTTATATTATAGGATCTTTTTGATAGGGAGTAAAAAAACCACTAGTATGCAAAACTTTATATCTATGCGTAAAACACAAGTTTTACGCATAGATGATTGCATACTAGCATTATTTTTAAAACTATTATGTTATTTTTTTATAACTTTAAGTTTACATTTAATAATTCAAGATTTTAAGTTTTGGCTTGTAATTTGATTCTTATTTTCAAATTTCAAAATATGTTTATATGTGCATTTTTTAATTATAATTAATAATACTTATTACATTGATTTTATATTTATATTGATTTTGTTTCATTTACAATTGAGTTAATCATTTTACGAAACCCTATAACTGAATTTTGACATGCAATATCTTTGTATATAGTAAGTTTTGGATTATTAATAGAATTAACATTCAATGTTTTTATTGATAAGTAATTGATTATTTTAATAAATATATTATAAATATCATCACCTTGAAACATCTTGTCTGGAACTGAGCATATTACACTTTCTAAGAAAATTTGATTACAATTATAATTGTTTGTGTTGTAGAAAAGATAATTTAAAATTTTTAGTATTTTTATAAAGTTATTGCCAACATTATTGATTTTCTCTTGAATTTTATCTATTCGGTTTTCAATATCTATTTTCAAAAATCCTTGTTTTTTGTCTATATAATATTTATAGTTTTTACCATCAAATATCATTGGATAGATTTTTATTCTGGTATTTGCTCCAAAATCATCTTTTCCTATTATTTCTATTCGGTTATCATAAAGATAAGTCAAACTTGTTTCTGACAAAAACAGCACGATACTGTTTTGTAAGTCATCCAATAAATTATAAATTTTATATTTTTCTAATGCCACTGGTTTTTTATTCGATTTATCGATTTCCAAATCATTGTTTTTCTTCTTTTTTCGGCGTTTTTTACGATTCCTTCTATTAAAAATTGATTTTCGATTTTGCCAGGCATATTTTAGTTTTTCTTTAAAATTTTCCCAAAAAGATTTACCTTTTAAGGTGTTCATTTCAAGTTGTGGACTATTAACACCTAGAATATAGGTAAAATCAGAGCTATCTACAATAGCACCAGTCAGAAGTTCATTTGCCGGTTGCAAAATAACATTTTCGAGTGATATAAAAGAAAGTTTATCTTGCATGTGTTTAATAGTAAGCCCAACTAAATTATTTACAATTTTGTTGGTTTGCTTGATAAATTTTCTATTCTCGAGATTTGCAACATTTGTTATCAATTCCTTATTAATTAATAATTTACCCATATTTTCCCTTTTTAAAGAAAGATTGTTTTTTAAAAGTATTCACAATAATGAATTTAATACAATTACAATAAATAAATTTAGCTATCTAATAAAACCTATTTTTGCTTTGGTATTATTGATGTCTTACCACCCATATATGGTTGTAAAACTGTCGGTATTTTTATGCTTCCATCTGCTTGTAAATTATTTTCTAAAAATGCAATCAGAGCTCTTGGAGAAGCAAGAACGGTATTGTTTAAAGTATGCAAGAAATATGTGCCTTTTTCACCTTTTGCTCTTATTCCTAATCTTCTAGCTTGAGCATCGCCGAGTGTTGAGCAAGAACCTACTTCAAAATATTTTTTCTGTCTTGGACTCCAAGCTTCAACATCGCAACTTTTTACTTTTAAATCTGCTAAATCTCCGCTACAGCATTCAAGTGTTCGAACAGGTATTTCAAGATTACGGAAGATATCTATTGTATATTTCCACATCTTATTATAGTAATCCATGCTATCTTCTGGCTTGCATATTACAATCATTTCTTGTTTCTCAAATTGATGAACTCTATATAATCCGCGTTCTTCAAGCCCATGCGCACCGCCTTCCTTTCTAAAACATGGAGAATAAGATGTCATCTTAATTGGTAAGTCTTGTTCGCTTATAATTTGTCCTTTAAATTTGCCTATCATACTATGTTCGCTTGTTCCAACTAGGAATAGATCTTCATTTTCAATCTTATACATCATAGCTTCCATTTCAGCGAAACTCATAACGCCATTTACAACATCACTTCTAATCATAAAAGGCGGAATACAATAAGTAAATCCTTGGTCAATCATGTAATCGCGTCCATAGGCAATCATGGCCTCATGTAATCTTGCTGCATCGCCCATTAGGTAATAGAAACCCGTGCCACTTGTTCTGCCAGCACTTTCTTTGTCTAACCCGTTGATACTTTCAAGAATATCAGCATGATATGGAATTTCAAATTCAGGTACAATTGGATCTCCAAATTTTTCTAATTCTACATTTTCGCTATCATCTCTGCCTACAGGAACATTATCAGCAATAATATTTGGAATTTTCATCATAATAGATTTAATCTCTTCATTTAATTCCTGTAATTGTAAATCTATATTTTCTATCCTTTCGTTATTTGCCTTAACAATGTTCTTTAATTCGTTTGCTTTGTCAATTTGTTTTTCGCGCATCATAGCACCGATTTGACTTGAATAACTATTGCGTTTAGCACGAAGATCATCACCTTCTTGTTGCAAAGCTCTTGCTTTTCTATCTAAATCAATAACTTTGTCAACCATAGGCAATTTTTCATCTTGAAATTTCTTTTTTATATTTTCTTTTACTAATTCTGGATTGTTTCTAATTAAATTTATGTCGATCATTTTGGCTCCTTTTATTCGTATTTGCATTAGGAAATATTTATTATAATTACAAACTCCTCTTTTATATTAAAATAATAGAATATATCCTGTTTATTTTAATTATAATGTTATTTTTCTATTAAGTCAATTTTTTCATTTAAATAAAATACTTTTTTATGTTTTAATAAAAGAAGATATTATATGATTCTGCTAGTTATTAAAATCTCATTTATATTTTTGACAGTATTTTATGATTAAATCAAGAACGTCTTAAAAAATCATAGTATTTTACGCATAGATATTGAAATTTGTTTGATTTTTTAGAAAAATATGTTATTATAACAATATGGAAAAAACAAATTTTTATCAAAAAAGAGATCTAAGCAATAGATTAAAAATGTCGAAATATCTAGAACAACTCCCCAACTTTTGTCTTGACTATTTTATAGGTATTGAAAACAATACTTCTTCTTTAACGCGATATAATTACGCCATGGATTTATATGTTTTTTTTAATTATTTATCAAGATTTGTATTTCATAAGAAGGAAAGTGAAATTACTTTGGAGGATATAAACAAAATTAAATCTAGAAACCTAGAACAATATCTATCATATTTATCGTTTTATCAGTTAAACGATAAACAATATAAAAATGATGAAAAAGGAAAGGCTCGAAAACTCGCTTCTTTGCGCAGTTTTTTCAAGTATCTTTTTAATCATGATATGATTGAAGCAAATGTTGCAAGTAAAATAGACACTCCTAAATTGCACAGTAAAGAGATTATAAGACTTGAAAAAGATGAAGTGTCAAGGCTTTTAAATGCTGTTGAATCCCCTACAGATTTTACAAATAGACAAAGAGAGTACAATAAAAATACCTTCGAACGAGATAATGCTATCATAACATTATTTTTAGGTACAGGCATAAGAATTTCAGAACTTGTTGGTTTAAATATTGAGAATTTTGATTTTACACAAAATGCCTTTTTAGTTACAAGAAAAGGCGGAAATCAAACAATGTTATATTTTTCTAATGAAGTTGCTATGGCACTAAAAACATGGCTTGAAAAACGCGCAACTCTTGAGTTGCCAAAAGAAGAAAAGGCAATGTTTATATCCCTTCAAAATAAACGAATTTCTATCCGTGCTGTAGAAAACTTAGTGAAAAAATTTGCTCAAATTGCATCTCCTCTTAAAAAAATATCTCCGCATAAATTAAGAAGTACATTCGGCACAAATTTATATAAAGAAACGCGTGATATTTATATTGTAGCGGATGTGTTAGGCCATAAAGATGTAAATACGACTAAGAAACACTATGCTGCAATCAGCGAAGACATGAGAAAAAGTGTTGCAGATAAAGTAAAACTCAATTCTGAAAATTAGTCTTTATTAATGTTTATATTTTTAAGATTCTTTTAAAAATTAGAATAGATAAATAAATGTAAAATAATAATCATATAATGAAAGAAAGTGAGAAAGATTTATTAATTGAGATTATGGTGTCCAAGCTCAAAGCTGTTGTGTGAAATTATGCTATCAATCCAAATACTTTATCTACTCTATTTAAGTTTGCATAAAATAAAAAGAAGCCAAAATTATTTGATATCCCAAATATTCTTGACTTCCTTCTATAATGTGAAGCATATCTCCTTCACGCTATTATGTTGTACAGGTTTGATAAAATTATTCACTTTTTTTATTTTTTTTAAAACCTTGATTTTGATAAGTCATAGTTTGCAACAAAATCGTCATAATAATCTTTAAAATAATCTCCCAAAATTGCATTTCTACACTCTTCTGCTATACGAGTTAAAGCTCTTAAGTTATGCATAGACAATAATTGAGCACCTAACATTTCGCCAGCATTGATAAGATGTCTAATATAGGCGCGAGTATAGTGATTTTTGCATGCATAGCAGTCGCAATCATCTTCAATTACTCTAAAATCATCTTTGTAGATAGCGTTTTTGATTACCATCTTGCCTTTCTTAGTAAAAGCTGTTCCATTTCTAGCAATTCTAGTAGGCAAAACGCAATCCATCATATCTACACCTCTAGCATATCCTTCTACTAAACAATCTGGTGAACCTACACCCATTAAATACCTTGGTTGGTCATGTGGTAAAAGTGGATGTAAGAAATCTAAAATATCATACATAACACATTTTTCTTCACCTACCGAAAGACCGCCTATTGCTATACCGCATTTTGCATAAGGAAGGCAGTCTTTTACACATATTTCTCTTAGATCTTTATAGATATTACCTTGCACTATAGGGAAAAGCATTTGAGTGTCATTTTGGTGTGCTTTAAAACATCTCTCAAGCCAAAGTTTAGTCACATCCCTAGCTCTCAATGCTTGATCATAACTACATCCAGCTTCTGTACATTGGTCAAAAGCCATTATTATGTCAGCTCCTAGTGCTTCCTGTATCTCCATATCTTTTTCAGGAGATATGAAATGTTTTGCACCATTCAAATGTGAGCGAAATTCAACTCCCTCATCACTAATTTTGCGTAAAGACGACAAGGAAAAAACTTGAAACCCACCGCTATCTGTTAAGATAGGTTTGTTCCAATTCATAAATTTATGAAGTCCACCTGCCTGTTTAACAATTTCATGGCCTGGTCTAAGATATAGATGGTAAGTATTTGATAGTATTATTTGTGCGCCGAGTGCATCAAGTTGTTCGACAGTAAGCCCTTTGACAGTTGCTTGCGTTCCTACAGGCATAAATACAGGAGTTTTGATATCTCCATGTGGAGTATGAAAAATACCAGCTCTTGCCTTAGTCTTTGGACATTCTTTTACTATTTCGTAATTAAAATTCATAATTTTATTTCTCCATTTAATTTAAAAATTTGAAATTATATTTGTTGCTTTATGGAAATTTTCTATATTAAATTTATATTGAATATTATAACAATACCATATATTGTATGTTATATATGCATATAACCTACTATATTATAAACATAGCATCTCCAAATGAGAAAAAACGATATTGAGATTTTACTGCCTCGTTGTAGATTTGCATTGTTTCGTCAAAACCAGCAAATGCCGATACAAGCATGATAAGTGTACTTTCAGGAAGATGGAAGTTTGTAATAAGCCCGTCAACAACTTTAAATTTATACGAAGGGTAGATAAATATATCTGTATCTTTTTTTATTGCATGAATTTTACCATTTTCATCAGCACAACTTTCAAGTACTCGGACACTTGTTGTTCCTACAGCTATCACTCTCCTGTTTTCTTGTTTTGCCTTATTTATAATATCAGCGTTCTCTTGCGACATTTCAATATATTCACTATGCATTTGATGATCTAAAATATTTTCTTCTTTAACAGGTCTAAATGTTCCGAGTCCTACATGAAGTAAAACTTCGACTATTTCAACACCCTTTTCTTTTATTCTTTGCAGAAGTTCTTTCGTGAAATGTAATCCAGCTGTTGGAGCGGCAGACGAACCTTCTACTTTTGAATATACTGTTTGATATCTATCTTTATTTTGTAGTTTTTCATGGATATATGGAGGCAATGGAATTTGACCTACTTCGGACAATCTTTCCTCGAACACACCATCAAAAATAAATTTGATTTTGCAAAGCCCATATTCCCCTTTTTCTATAATTTCACATGAAAGATTTTTACTAAATGTTAAGATAGTACCGATCTTTAATCTTTTAAAAGGTTTTGAAATAGCTTCCCAAGTATATAAGTCAAGTCTTTTTTGTAAAAGAACTTCTATTTTTGCTCCTGTATCTTTATAACCATATAATCTTGCTGGCAGAACTTTTGTATTATTGACAACAAGTACATCACCTGCTTTGAGATAATCAATTATATTTTTAAAAATTTTGTGCTCTATTTTTTTTGTTTGTCTATTATAAACTAATAGACGCGATTGATCTCTAGGCTCTATTGGCGTCTGAGCAATTAACTCCTGTGGCAAATCGTAATAGTAACTGCTTTTTTTCATTAAGTCTACATTATTTTTATTCATCTTCTTTCCCTTATAAGTTCGCATAGTATATCAAATTGGTTTAAAACATATCTAGTTAAAGAAAATATTGCTATTTAACTCTTTATATTTATTAAAAAGGCGGCAATATTTTTTTAAGTATATTTTTAATTTTTCTTGTTAAATTATTAGTCATCTTGTTAGCATTAAATTATCTGTAGGTTATGACGAATTTATTTAAGTTTTTAAAGATTTCTTTAAGATTGCTTATCTAAAAATGGTATGCCAAAATGCTTATATGCTGGTTCTAATGCTACTCTACCTCTTGGAGTTCTTGAAATAAATCCAAGTTGTAAAAGATATGGTTCATAAACATCTTCGATAGTTGACGAGTCTTCACTAATGGTAGCAGCTAGAGTATCAAGTCCAACTGGACCGCCACTGAATTTATTGATAATCGAAAGCATAATCTTTCTATCTATATTATCAAGTCCAAGTTCGTCTATTTCCATTATTTGTAAAGTTTTATCAGATATTTGTTTATTGATAACGCCCTCGCCTAGTACCTGCGCATAATCTCTTACGCGTTTTAGCAGTCGATTGGCAATTCTTGGCGTACCGCGTGATCGTTTTGCAATTTCTCTGCATGCATCATCTTCTATAGATATACCTAAAATTTTGGCTGATCTTCTAATAATTATAGCAAGTTCATCTTCGCTATATAGTTCAAGCCTACAAATTACTCCAAATCTATCACGAAGTGGATTTGTAAGCATTCCCGCCCTTGTGGTTGCCCCTATCAAAGTAAAAGGCTTTATTTTAAGACGCATATTTCTTGCACTTGGACCTTTGCCTACAATAAAGTCTAAGGCAAAGTCTTCCATAGCAGGATAAAGAATTTCTTCCACCGTTTTATTTAGTCTATGAATTTCGTCAATAAATAAAACGTCATTTTGATTTAGATTGGTCAGTATTGCAGCAAGATCTGCTGCATGCTCAATTGCTGGTCCTGAAGTCACTTTAAATTGTGAGCCAAGTTCATTTGCTATGATATGACTTAAAGTGGTTTTGCCAAGTCCTGGAGGACCATATAATAAAACATGGTCCAAACTTTCCTTTCTATTTTTAGTAGCCTGAATATAGACAGAGAGTGCTTCCTTAACCTTTGTTTGGCCTATATATTCATCAAAACTATTTGGTCTAAGAGAGTTTTCAATTTCAGCATCTGTCATATTTTTGGTGCTGGTTACAAATCTATTGATATCTTCCATTAGCCTTGGTACCCCCTAATTGATTTTGTAATAATTTCTTCAGCAGTGGCATTATTTCCAGCATTTGCTCTTGCTAGCATATAGGCATCATTCTTGTTAATTCCTAAACTTACCAAAGTGTCAATTGCCATCTGCAATGCATCTTCGTTATAGTCATCTTGATAATTATCAGAATTGTCACCAAAAGATAGTGGCGAGATTTTATCCTTTAATTCTAAGCAAATTCTTTCGGCTGTCTTTTTACCAAGTCCCTTTATTTTAGATAAAAGTTTTGTATCTTCCTTGACGATTGCAATGCATAAATCAGATAAAGACAGGCCAGACAAAATTTGTAATGCCACCTTTGGACCAACACCGCTGACAGTTATAAGTTTATTAAAAATTTCTCGCTCTTCATGTGTAGAAAAGCCATAAAGAGATATTCCGTCCTCTCTAACTACGAGATATGTTAAAACTTTTACCATTTCGCCTATTGGCAAAGTGACCAACGTGTTCGAAGAAACATTGACCTCATAGCCAACTCCGTTGACATTTACAATAACGCTTGTATCGTTTTTTTCTTCAATTATTCCTACTAAAAATGAAATCATAATTCTCCTTTAAAAAGTACTTTTTGCAACAGCAAACTAAAGCAAATAATAAATATGTAATAATCTGCAAATTTAATTTATTATGCCTTGTTTGCGTTTAACATAGGACTTGTTTGACTATGACAAATCGCAACCGCGAGAGCATCTGCAGCATCATCAGGTTTAGGAATGGAATCTAGCCCTAATATAGCCTTCACCATATATTGAACCTGAGCTTTTTCTGCTCTACCCTGTCCCGTTAATGCTTGCTTTATTTGAAGTGGTGTGTATTCATAGATATTTCCACAATATTTTTGACAAGCTAAAATTATGACGCCTCTAGCCTGAGCCACCTGTATAACAGTTTTTTGATTTTTGAAATAGAAGAGTTCCTCTATCGCTACCACATCAGGCTTATATTTCTCAAACAGATATTTTAAACTTGCTTCAATACTTTCAAGCCGTATAGGCAAGGTGTCCTCTTTAGGTGTAGTAATTGCACCATAATCGAGCACCATATCTTTTGCATTTGTATCTATTACACCATATCCGATTATTGCATATCCCGGATCAATTCCTAAAATTACCATGTTTAAATTTTACTACATAATCACTTTTAAGTCAATTATTTATACCATCTTTGTTTTGAACTTTCGTAAGATTATTTTATATTTAAAATATTTATCAAATCAAAAATGCCACTCATTACAAAGTGGCATAATATTCATAATATATACTATTCTTCATCAATATTTACATTGTGATATACCTGTTGTACATCGTCTAAATCTTCTAGCGCATCAATCATTTTCATAAACTTTTCAAGTTTGTCTTTTTCAAGGTTTATGTATGAATCTGGTACTAAAGTTGTTTCGCTATTCAAAACATTATAGCCTGCGTTTTTAAGCTGATCTGCAAGTTTATTGTGTTCGTTTGCTTGAGTGATAACTTCGAAAGTATCGTCGTATTCGTTAATATCTACAGCACCCATATCTAAAACTTCAAGCATAAATTCATCGCTATCAATTTTATCAGTCTTTTCTACTTCTACAATGCCCTTTCGATTAAATAGATAACTTACGCATCCACTATTACCAAGTGATCCACCAAATTTATCAAAAGAATGTCTAACATCGCCAGCCGTTCTATTTTTATTATCAGTTAAGCATTCAACAATAACAGCAGAACCACCTTGCCCATAACCTTCATAAGTACAACTTTCATAGTTTACGCCAGCAAGTTCTCCTGATGCCTTTTTGATGCTTCTTTCAATTGTATCGTTTGGCATATTGTTTTGTTTTGCTTTAGCGATTACGTCTCTTAATTTAGGGTTAGATACAGGATCAGCACCTCCTGTTTTTACCACAACAGCAATTTCACGACCTATTTTAGTAAAGATCTTACCTCTAGCCGCATCACTTTTACCTTTTCTGGCTTGTATATTGTGCCATTTTGAGTGTCCTGACATATTATGTACTCCTTATATAATTTTGAAATTTGGATATAAAAATTATTGTTTCTTTAAACTTAAAATTCTTTTCAAATCCATGAATATTTTAATCATTTTAACTTGTCTTGTCAAATGATTGAATATATTTTAAAAGAAACATAAATTTTTTTAGAAACAATATTTCATAATTTAATTATTTTATTTTTCTTAATAATAACAAATTAAAACAATATATGGCTGATATCATTGTTTTTGTATAATTTGATACATTATTATTGAACCACTTACTGCTACATTAAGGCTTTCAACATCGTTTTGCATAGGTATGGATATTGTTTGATTACAAAGGGCACTAATTTCTTGCGATACGCCATTACCTTCATTTCCAAGAACTATACCTATCTGTTTTGGAAATTTCGTGGTAAATATGTTTTCACCATTCATGTCTGCTTTTAATAGTGGCAGATGCCAATCAGAAAAATATGAAATAAATTCTTGTTTGCTTAAACTATGCACTTTAATTTTAAAGATTGTGCCCACACTACTTCGTATCAATTTTGAATTATTTACTTTGACACTATCGAGCAAAAATACATCACTAAAGCCACATGCAGTTGCAGTTCTTATAAGCGTTCCTACATTACCAGGATCTTGTAATGTATCTAATACCAAAAAGTTACCTTTTGGCTTGGATACAATATCTTGTATGTATTCTATTAGACATACTACTCCTTGTGGTGTTTTAGAGTCAGCAAGTTGTTCTATTACATGATGATCAACAAGGTAGTGTTCAATACTGTCATCCCATACAAACTTTGATTCACTGTCTACTAAAATTAATTTTGGCAAAAAGCCTTGTTTTATAACATCGTTTATGATTTTGACGTTATCCAAAAAAAGCAAAGAACAATTTTCTCGTTTTTGCTTTTTTAATTCTTTAATTAAATTATTGCTTGCTTTCTGCATTATTTAACTTGTCCTACAAGATTTGCAAATGCTTCTGGCTCTCTAACTGCCATATCAGCAAGAACTTTTCTATTAAGTTCAATACCCTTGCTTTTAAGTCCAGCAATAAATCTAGAATATGAAATTCCATTTTGTCTGCAACCAGCATTGATTCTTGTGATCCAAAGTGCTCTGAAATTTCTTTTCTTTTGCTTTCTTCCAATATAAGCATATTGACCACTTCTCATTACTTGTTGTTTTGCAACTCTGTAGAGTTTTGATTTAGCACCTCTATATCCTTTTGCGCTTTTTAAGATTGAACGACGCTTTTTAAGTGCATTTACTGATCTTTTAATTCTCATAAGTCCCTCCTATATTACTTAGCCAAAAGGGACTTAATGTTGTCTGCATTCTTTCCTGAAATATAAGATCCCTTTCTCAATTTCTTTTTCACTGATTGTGATTTCTTTGTAAGGAAGTGTCCCTTACCTGGTCTTGCAAATTTTACTTGACCACTTGCTGTTACTCTAAAGCGTTTTTTGCAACCACTGTGTGTTTTTTGTTTTGGCATATTCTTTCTCCTTTTACTTTGTCTTTTTCGGGCTTATAATAACAAATATGTTTCGTCCAAGAAGTTCAGGCTCTTTTTCAGTTGTACCGAATTCCGCAAGTCTTGCACAGAAATCTTTAACAACCTCGATTGCCTTTTTAACATAAGCTTGTTCTCTACCCTTCATGCGCAGTGAAACCTTTACTTTATTTCCGTCTTTTAAGAACTTTGTAGCGCTTGATATTCTATAGGCAATATCATGCTCCTCAATAGTCATAGAAAGACGCACCTCTTTGGTCTCTATGATTTTTTGAGATTTTTTCATCTCTTTTTCTTTCTTTATGGAATCATATTTGTATTTTCCATAATTCATAAGTTTGCATGTTGGTGGCACAGCATTACCAGACATTAGCACTAAATCATAGCCTCGCTGATCTGCAATATCTAGTGCTTCACTTCTTGATACAATACCTAATTGTTCTCCGTTTTCTCCGATTAAACGAACTTGTGATGCCTGAATTTGTTCGTTTATTAATAATTCCTTAAAAATGATTATAATCCCCTTTTAATAAAAATTTGGTGAAATCATAAAATTCCACCAAAAACCTTTCAAATTAATATAAAGTTTTTTTAACCAAGTCAACGCGATTATCAACTGGTGAGAAGTGGAACTTCTTCTTTCACGCTAAATAATATATCACAACTAAATATATTTGTCAATAATTTAATAGAAATTTTTTATATTTTTTAAAGCATTATTTCAATTTAATTAAAATTAAAGAATTGTATCAAGCATTATAGCAATATTAAGTATAATCTTATTTGCTCTGCGCAAAGCACGCTCTTTCATAATAGCTTTAAAAAATATACTGATGCCTGCAATTAAAGCAGATACTGAAATTGAAATTAAGAGAATTATGTTGCTATCAGCAATCTGATTTGTCAATGCAACTACAATACATGCACCGCCTGCACCGCAAAGTGTACTACAAATATCACCTACAACATCTGCACAAAATGAGCATACTTTCTCTGAATGTTTGCAAAGTTTAATTCCAGTACTGGCACCCTTTTCATTCCTTTTTTCAAGTTCAACAAAATATTCAATATCGGCAGATGCAGCAGCAATTCCTATCATGTCAAATAAAACTGATAAAAAGATAAAAAATGAAATACAAAGAGTCGCGACTATGATGCCCATGCTATTTAATAGTGTTTGACTGATAAAACCAAAAAATAAAGATAGGCTTATAGCTATCAAGAACATTCTAATAGCCCATACACAT
>CALVNK010000010.1 GCA_944349615.1 uncultured Clostridia bacterium | reverse complement strand
CTGCGATATAATAGAAAGCATTGCTAAAAGTGACAAGTTAAAAGTTGTAAATGAAATTTTCGATCTTCCTTCATATTATGAAGACGATATGCATGCTTTCACAACTAGGGTGCGGGCATATATAAAAATTCAAGATGGTTGCAATAATTTCTGTACATATTGCATAATTCCATATTTGCGTGGACGAAGCAGATCTCGAGAGATATTTTCTATCATCAATGAAATATCCTCTCTCGACGATGGTATTGATGTTGCTGACTATAAAATTGATGGAAAACCATCTCTTGCCCTATTGCTTAAAGAACTTGATACCTTCCAGAAACGATTGCGATTAAGTTCATTTGAAGAAGGAATAATAGATGAAGAATTTTTAAAATCGCTTGCAAGCCTTGACAATTTTTGTCCGCACTTTCACCTTTCACTGCAAAGCGGAAGTGACAGCGTACTAAAACGCATGAATAGACACTATACAACTAGTCAATTTTTAAATTCAATCAATCTTATAAGAAAATACTTTCCTTCGTCTGCAATTACTACCGATGTGATTGTCGGCTTTCCAGAGGAAACAGAAGAAGAATTCAACGAAACAGTCGAATTTATAAAAAAAGCAAACTTTGCAAGACTTCATGTCTTTAAATATTCAAATAGAACGGGTACGGTTGCCTCCAAAATGTTTAAAGACTGTTCCCCTCAAGTTAAAGAAAATCGAAGCCAAATTCTACTTAAACTAAGCGAAGAATTACATAGAAAATTTATAAGTCAAAATAAAGAAGGCAAGGTGCTTATTGAAGAAAAAGAAGGCGACTATTTCGTTGGATACACCGAAAATTATATTAAATGCTATATTAAGTCAGACAAAGTAGGCATAAATCAAATAGTTAAAGTAAAAATCAAAAAGCCATATCTTGACGGAGTGGAAGCAAAAGTCATAAAGTAAATTTATTAATGATAAAAAGTCATAATTTTTTGATTATATATAAATAATGAGCCAATTTTATTAGATTTATTTTTGTAAAAAACTTGACAACAGAGTTTTAAATCTATATAATATAAAGGAATATTGAAATTAGAAGGTGGTGAGAAAATTGACAACTGTTAAAGTAGGCGAAAACGAAAGTCTTGAAAGTGCTTTGAAAAGATTTAAAAGAAAATGCCAAAAAGACGGTATCATTGGCGATATAAGAAGAAAAGAAGCCTATGATAAGCCAAGCGTTGCTAAAAAGAAGAAACGCGAAGCAGCTCGTAAGAGAGCAAGAAAGAGAGGCTAAAAAACACTCACCTTGTGTGATAAAAATTTATTAAAAGGAGAAAGATAATGGCAAATATTATTGACCAGATTGAAAAAGAGAACATGAAAGAAGCCATTCCGCAATTCAATATCGGCGACACTGTTAGAGTTGGCGTTAAGATCAAGGAAGGCGACAAATATAGAATTCAAGCCTATGAAGGCGTTGTAATTGCTCGCAAAAATGGCGGAATACGCGAATCTTTCACTGTAAGAAAAATTTCAAACGGCGTTGGCGTTGAAAGAACTTTCCCTATCCACTCACCTATCGTTGATAGCATTGAAGTGGTAAGAAAAGGTAAGCCAAGACGAGCAAAATTATACTATGTTCGTGATCTTACAGGAAAAGCTGCTAAAATCAAATCTGCAGACAACAAGTAAAAACAGATATTTAAAAATATTTTTATTAAAAATCAAACAAATAACTGCCTAATTAGTTATTTGTTTTTTTGTTGTAGACCACTCTTATAAGCAATACTTCTATTAATCAATTTTTTTAATTTTTCTTTACATTTTAAAGTTGCAAGTTGTTTTAATATAAAATTAAAAAAAAGACTATAGATTAAAACCTACAGTCTAAAATTCTCTTACTTTTTTATATTTCTATGTTGTCCGCTAAATCCTCTTTTATTGAGCTTATTTTGTTTGACAATTCTGCTCGTTTTTCTTCATTTCTTTCATTAATTAATTTTTCGTCAACTTTGTCAACATCATTCATTCTCTTTGCTTGCCATTCCATAAGACGATCTAAATCTTGCATGGAATTAACAATATCCTTCTCATTATTCATAGAATTTGGATTTATCTTCGAAACCTTTTCTTGAGTAATTTCTCTTACACGCTTTTTAAGTTCATTGCAAAATTTATGCGAAAAGATATCTTTAATAAGATCATTATTTGTTTCTTTAATTTTGATGCGATAATATTCAAAATCAGCTTGCCGTGCTGTATCTTTTAGTTTTTCTTGTACAGCTTTTACTGCAAAGTCCGGATATAGTTTACTAAAATGAGAGAAAGCATCATCGTGAGACCAAGAGCCTTTTTCAAAAGATGCCTCCAAAAGAAGTTGTAAAAATTTAGGATCTTTCACAACTATTTCAGGTATAAATTTATAAAATTCTGGTCTTGAGTAATATTCATAATCTACATCAAAATCATCATCATAACCACTCTCATATTCCTTTTTGTCGATGACAAGTCTATAACAAAAATCTACATTTTCATGAAATTGTGGAAAAAGGTTATAAAGATCTGGGTTTGCTACTACAGCTGCTGCAGCACAACTATAATTCTTCGATATTTCTGGAAAAAGCTCTAAATACTTACTATTTAACGATATTAATTTAAAGGTCCTTTTGTCCCAAGAAGTAAATTTACTCAAAAGTTTTTCTTTCTTTTTTAGATAATCTATACCTTTATCAGGATTTTCTCTTAACCACTCTTCTTTTCTATTTAAGAATCTATCAATCTTATCTCTCATTTTTCTATCTCCTTTAGTTTATTATATCACATTTATTTTAAAAATCAATAACTTTTTGAAATGCTGCATCTATTAATAACAAAAAAAGACTGTAAAAATATACAGTCATTAAAGTATCGGAGTTTATTCGGTAAAAATAAAGTTTTTGTTGTGAAAATTTGAAAGTAGTAAAGAATTTGTAAAGTCAATTTTTAAATAAATTTTATAAAGACTCTCTTTACGCTTCAATTTTTTCTGTAAAATTATTCACATCCATAATTTCAAGTTGCTGACAGGAAACCTCATAGGCAGTTCTTGTTTCAATAGTACCATTGCCTAAATCTTTTTTATATTCGCGTGATTGCATTCTGCCAATTATAGAAATCTTTGTACCAACCTTTTGAGATTGCATAAGTTTGGCGTTGCGTCCCCACATAATGCATGGGATATAATCAGATTTATTGAAATTGGCTCTGTTCACAGCCACGAGTGCATCGCATATTTGTCTGTTAAATGGTGTAGTTCTATAGACAGGAGTTTTACATACAAAGCCTATCAAAGCAATCTCATTGCTCTTTTTTAGATCAATCTCATCGATGTTTAAAATATCTTTGACAAAGAAGGATAAAATCAACCTACTTTTTCCGTCTATTAGTCTGTTATAAGACCTAAACTCACCGCTAAAAGCAACCACTTTACCCTTCTCAAGCGTCAAATCACCCGCTTTTAGCAGTTTTTCTGAAATAGTAAAAGGCAAAATATCAGAATTTTCACTTAATCTGTCAATCAAGAGTTTGCCTTCTACAAAATTCTCTCCTTCCACCTCGAAACTATTGAGATTGTCATCAACCACCTTTCCAATTATTTGTCCTTTGTTGTTTTGCGTACCTATTGTCATTGTGTTATTCATATATTTCTCCTTTTTATGACTTATGTTGTACTCCATTGTTGTCAATCGTATATCCATCACTATAGACTAAATCACCAACACTTGTAACAGTATAACCTTTCATCTTAAGCCAATCAAGCGTAAGCCTTAACGACTCAACGACATTGTCTGCGTTGTTGTGCATAAGGATAATTGAACCGTTTTTGACTTTCTTTTGCACTCTATTTGCAACTTCTCCAGCACTCAAGCCTTTCCAATCGAGAGTGTCCACATCCCATTGTATTGTCTTAAGTCCAAGCTCACTACAAGTTTCAAGTAGCGTATTGTTGTACGAACCAAAAGGCGCTCTAAACAGCGTTACATCCTTGCCAGTTATTGCCTTTATCTTTGAAATTGATACTTCAAGTTCGCTTTTCATAGTCGATTTGTCAAGCTTCACCATGTCTGGATGAGTGTTTGAATGAGTGCCAATCTCATATCCATTTTCGTCAATTTTTTTGACAATCTCACTATAATCATCAACCCAAAAGCCAACAAGGAAGAAAGTCGCACCGACCTGATATTCGTTTAAGACCTCGATGATCTGCTCGGTCTTGTCAGCACCCCAGGCAGCGTCAAAACTGATTGCCACCTTCTGCTCAGTTGTGTCAACATTATAGATAGGCACAAGACGCGTAGAATGTCCAAACCAAACATTCGCACAGGCACTCCCTTCAAAAGCGATACATAGAAGTATAACTACTGCAAGCATAGCAAAAAAGATTTTGATAGTTCTTGATTTGATTACACAAAATGGCATTACAAACCTTCCTTTTAATGATAATATTTTCTGTTGCTTTTACAAATGAGAAAAATGTAGTCTTAGTGATAATTTGGTAAAAAAATGTCGATTTTTCTCAAGCTAACCTATAGTTATGTAAAAGCAAACACAATTATGACTAAAAGATTGAGATTTGTAAGTCTATAAAGCCAAGATAAATAAATTTTTATAACACTAAAAGATTTTAAAATAAAATTAAAATGGCAAACAAAGATACACTAAACTCCGCCTATCGTTAAATATATCGATAGGCTCTTTTTTTATCACGTTTATATAGTAAAAGACTATGCCACATATTAGATCTTCTATTACCATCACAAAATCATGTCCGTCAAATAACCTTGCAAGCTCGACAGCATATTCTCTATTTTTATATAGAAACAATTCTATATCATTAAATACCTTTTTATATCTTTCATATCTCACCCTATCAAAGATATTGCCATCATTATAAAACAAGGTTGTGTCTATATTTTCTAGCAATTCTTGATATAGATCATTGACAAGAAATTTTCTTATCTCTTCGGTTGAGAATAAATATTTTAAGATTTCTTCTTTCTTATCCATTACCCTATTCTCCTTATGCAGATTTCTTTGTATACCTTTTCATTCTCGTCATAGACAAAGCCATTTTCATCCATTAGAAAATCATAGCTTGCTATCTCTTTTATATAGATCTCTAAATCTTCTATATCTCTTAAAACAATCTTATTTAATTCTTCTTCATCTTCGCTGATTATGTATTTATGCTTTGTTACATAAGTAAAACTATCTTTCATATTTTTTCTCCTTTTGTTTTTATCTTAATTATTTTGCAATTCAAACCTACCAATAACAATATTAATTTCTATAATAACTGCAAAAAGATTTTAGAAGAATTAAATATATCTCAAAGAAAATTATGTCGTGATTTGAATTTTTCTACAGATGCCTTTACTAGATGGAAAAATGGTCAACTGCCATTTTTATCAAGTATAATTTCAATAGCAAAGTATCTAAATGTCGAAATTGAAGAATTAATTGGAAGGAAATAAAAAAGAACTCAAAGAGAGGCTTTATTATGCATAAAAAAACTCTTTAGACAATTCTAAAGAGCTTTTTTATCTTAACTAAAATAAATTAGTAGTTGGCTCAACATAGTCATCGAAAGATGGAAGATCTATCTCACCATCATAAACTTTCAAAGTAGCAGTCTGGGTATAGTCATTATTTTCTATGGTGTATTGTGCACCATACAAATTCTCACCCTGCAATATAATATAAATCTCTGTTTGTGACTGTGTAGCAGTATCGCTTATAGATACATGATATTTTGTATAATTACCATCAACTGCAGATTCACATTCAATAGTCATGAAATCTGAATATGTAACCTCTTCAAGTGCGCTATCAATAAGTTCTACGATATTTTCCATTGTAGGAATAGCAATAGCCATTTGACCGCCAGCTTGTTCCATTAAAATCTTGGTCTTCACGCCGTCTTGATTTACATACAAGTATCCGTCGCTTATGTATGAATAATATTTTGCACCATTGCTTTCAGCTTCCATGGACATAACTTGATTTACCATATCCATTTGTCCATAAGCATGTACGCTACGCTTTTCGGATGTGTCTTCTCCCGACTGTATTGTTCCGCTCGCTTCCATCTCAAACTCATATTTATCAAAATCAATTGAGTCTGCAGATTGATAGGTGCCTATCTCGGCAACAAAATCGCTTATTGCCATTGTTTGATAATTCTTACTCGATGTATTCAAATTGACAGATTTATCATCGCCACATCCAACAAGCAGGAAAGCAGTCAAGGTAAATACAGCAAGAATAAATAGTGCAACAAACTTTTTACTAGATTTTATCTTTGTCATATTTTCTCCTCCCTGTAAAAAGCATATCATGCCCTTACATTGATTGTCAAGTTAATTTTTTAAAATATTTAACAAATTCGCCTTCTTCGTCATAAATAAGATCAAAGGAGGCGTTATGAAAGAGGGCTGGTCTTTAGCATGGAAAAAAGTTCTCGTTTGGATAAGTGCTTACATAAGTTTCGTAGCATTCGCTATAGTTGGCGGTTATGTGGTTGCAAAGAGTGATAATCAAAAACTAAAAAAGACTACATTAATCGCATTTATCGTTTCTCTTATCTTTACTGCACTATCTGCATTTTTATCAATCTACTATAACTGTATGCTCCTTGATGGAAATGTGAGCAAAGGCGCACAAGACTTCTATATTTGGTTTGGTGCAATGGTACTGATTGTAAAAACAATCACCTATCTTGTTTTTATCATCTTATCATTTATATTAGACAGAAAAGAAAGTTAAAAATAAAAATTAGCCTAAAATATTCTAAAAATAGGCTATTTTTTAATTATTTTTTTGAATTATTTTTTATTTTTTATTTTTTATTTTTTATTTTATTTAATTATTTTTTTATTTTTTATATTTTTCGGCAATTTTTGCGATTTTTTTCGATTTTTTATTTTTCTTAAATATTTTTTAAATTAATTTTTATTTTTAATTATTTTTAAAAATTAATTTTGTTAATAGTAAAGAAATTTTTCTTTATTATTTCATTGCCTTGACTTAATCTATCGGTTTCAGGAATTTTCTTGGTGTCAAGTGGCAAAATCTTTAAGCCGAAATCTACTGCTATGCTTGCGTTTCCGTTGCAAGAGCACACATAGAATACATTTTGGCAATTTTTAGCAAAATTCAAATATTTAAGTCCCTTTCTATATCTTTGAGAAATTGGGAATTGTGACAAAGGTATCTTTTTAATATAGCCATTATCTGTGACGCAGACAACATGAGTGAAATCTGTTTGACCTGCAAAGATCACGCTGTCATTTTCTTCCAAGTTTATTCCCCTAACGCCAGCCGAAATTCTGCCTTGAAGTGGAATATCTGACTTTTCAAAATTAAGGCTCATACCTTTTCGAGTAAGCATTAAAATACTTGTTGAAGGTTTGTCAAGTTCTACTGCAATTACTTCATCACCGACATTGACTTTGCAACCTTGATAGAAGGCTTTATTTACAATACAATCTTTTGCTTCACTCCTTTTTACCAAGCCCTGTTTTGTCATAAACAAGATTTGTCCTTCTTCTTGAGCCTTCATAAAGCATACAGGTGTTTCATTTAGTACCACCGATTTATCTATAGAAAGCAAGCTTGAGCCTTTATCTCGCCACTTACATTCATTGAGTTCGCTCACCTTTCTCTTGATTACATTGCCCTGACTTGTGAAGATTAATATTGTATCTCCGCCTGCAAATGTTCCTACCTGTTTTGGTATATCATTGAGTGTGGTGCTATCAGAAAGCGTTTTAGAACTCATTGAATAGTTTTTGCTTGTCACTTTCTTGATTGTGTTGCCATAGGTTATCGCAACGACATAATTTTTGCCGTTATCTGCATCTTCTTCAACAGTTTCAAAGGTTATTGCCTTGTCATGAAGAAGTGACGAGCGTCTTGGATTGTTGTAGTTTTTCTTGATTTGTGCAAGTTCGCTTTTAACAACTGCGTACTGAAGCTTTTTAGAAGCAAGTATCTCCTCGTACTCTTTGATTTTTGCCTTTAATGAGGCGAGTTCTTCTTCAAGCTTATATACTTCAAGATGAACAAGGCGAGCAAGACGCATATCTAAGATTGCTTGTGCTTGTTTATCAGACAATTTGAATTTATCCTTCAATTTCTGTTTGGCTTCGCTGACTGACTCAGATTTCTTGATGATCTTTATAACCTCATCGATGTTTTTGATGGCAATAAGCAGGCCTTCGACAATATGCGCCCGCTCTTTAGCGATATTTAGATCATATTTTGTCCTACGGACGATTATCTCGCGTTGATATTGTGCATAATATGAGATAATATCAAGTAGCGACAAAAGTTTTGGTTTTCCGCCAGCAATTGCCACCATGTTGATACCAAAAGATATCTGCAAGTTTGTCGCTTTGAATAGATATTCAAGAATTTTATTTACATCTGCCTCTTTTTTGAGTTTGATGACTGCTCTCATTCCATTTCTATCTGATTCGTCGCGAATTTCAGTAATACAAGAGAGTTTGTCTTTGTTTTGCTCCTTTAATTCGGCGATTTTCTGTAATAGTTGTGCTTTATTGACTTGATATGGAAGTTCATGTATAACGATATTGCTTTTATCGCCAGCCTTTTCAATCGATATTTTAGAGCGAATTAATATCTTACCCTTCCCTGTTTCATAAGCCTGTCTAAGCCCACCATCTTCGTCTATAATCTCACCACCTGATGGGAAATCTGGCGCTTTGATTATCTTCATCATCTGATCAAGTTTTATATTTGGATTGTCAATATAGGCAATTACGCCGTCTATAGTTTCTCCAAGATTGTGAGGTGGTATATTTGTCGCTACACCAACAGCAATACCAGATGCGCCATTGATAAGAAGGTTTGGAAAGCGTCCTGGAAGCATATCAGGTTCTTTTAAAGTGTCATCAAAGTTTAAACTCCACCTGACTGTATCCTTTTCAAGATCGCGCATAAGTTCTAGTGCAAGTGGTGTCATTCTGGTTTCAGTGTAACGCATAGCGGCTGGGCTATCTCCGTCTATTGAACCGAAGTTTCCGTGTCCATCTACAAGTGGACAGCGAAGTACCCAATCTTGTGCCATTCGGCACATTGCGTCGTAAACTGAGCTATCGCCATGCGGATGATACTTACCAAGACAGTCGCCGACAATTCTTGCTGATTTTCTGTATGGTTTATCTGGTGTCACTCCAAGTTCGAGCATTGAATAAAGTATTCTTCTTTGAACAGGTTTAAGTCCATCTTCAACGCGTGGCAATGCTCTATCCATAACTACGCACTCAGTGTATGGTATCATAGAATCGTGAAGAACTTCACTCATACTCTTATAGATTATGCCCTTTTCTCCACCATTGCCATTGTCGCCATTTTCGACAAGTTCATCGCTCCTTTCTTCGTCATTTGAAGAAAAATCAATTTTCTCTTGCTCGTACTGTTCGTTTTGCATATTTTCTCCTATTTTTGCTTTTTATATTGATTTTGTTTGTCTTATTATGTCTTTTTAATTATCAAATAGATTGCAGTGTGAATTTGCTGTTTTACTGCTTGTTTTCATTTTAACTAGATATTAGAAGAATTTTTAAGCCCGCTTAAAAATTAAAACCCCTCGGGTTTTGGCAAGCAACGCTTGCCCTTCTAATATCCCGTTAAAATGAAAACAAGCCTTTTCAAAAACTTACTTTATCTAAATCTTCTTATAATTTTTCAAGAACTCATCTTCATGATCAAAGTTTGCATGCTCGTTTATATAATGCTTTCTTGCTTCAATATCATCTCTCATAAGTGCAGTAATCATTCGATCGGCTTCTGCCACATCCTCAATAGTAACTTGAATTAAGTTTCGTCTTTCTGGATCCATTGTAGTTTCCCAAAGTTGTTCAGGATTCATCTCGCCAAGACCTTTGTATCTTTGAAGATTATACCCGCGTCCTGCCCTTGCTATAGCCTCAGGCAATTCATTGTCAGAATAGACATATTCTGTATAATCTTTTTTATAGACCTTGTAAAGTGGAGGCAAGCCAATATATACATGCCCATCGTTGACAAGTTCTCTCATATATCTAAAGAAGAATGTAAGAAGAATTGCTCTAATATGTGCACCATCTTGGTCGGCATCGCTTAGTATGATGACCTTGTTGTAACGTAGACTTGACAGGTCAAAATCTTCACCGATACCTGTATTGAGTGCAGAGATAATTGTTCTTATCTCCTCATTTGCAAGTACTTGATCAATTCGTTTCTTTTCAGCATTTAAAGGTTTTCCGCGAAGTGGCAAAATTGCTTGGAAACGACGATCTCGACCTTGTTTTGCACTACCTCCTGCCGAATCACCTTCCACGATAAAGAGTTCTGCATTTTCTCTATTTCTAGATGTTGCCGCAGCAAGTTTACCAACTAGGTTGAAATTTTCGGCAGAATTTTTAGCACGTGTCAGTTCTTTTGCCTTTTTGGCAGCCTCGCGCACCTTTGCAGCACCCTTTGCCTTATTGACAATGATGTCGCCTGTTGTACTATTCTTTTTATCGGCAAAGTATTTTGACAGTTCCTTTATAGTCAAACTTTCAACTAGTGTTTTGGCTTCTGGATTTCCTAGTTTTGTCTTTGTCTGTCCTTCAAATTGAACATTGTTCATCTTGACATTTAAAACTACATTTATCCCTTCTCTAAAATCTTCACCAAGCAGATTTGCTTCCTTATCCTTCAAAAGTCCTGAATTTCTTGCATATTCATTCATCACTTTAGTAAAAGCCGATCTAAAGCCTGTTTCGTGCGTTCCACCTTCAATCGTTGGAATATTATTCACGAAAGAGAAAGAGTTTTCTGTATAACCATCACAATAAATTATTGCAACTTCAAGATCGAAATTTTTGTCTTCGCCATGGAAGTAGATAGGCTTTTGGAAAAGTCTATTTTTGTTTTCAGTAAGGTAATTCACAAAGTCGCTTATACCACCTTCATAGTGATATATTTCCTGTTTTTCATTTGCTACGTCATTAAGTTCTATTCTCAATCCTTTGTTTAAAAAGGCAAGTTCTCTCGCACGATTACATATAGTTTCAAAGTTGAATTTAATATTGCCAAACATCTCTTCGTCTGGAAGAAAAGTGACCTTTGTACCACTCTTATCTGTCTTGCCGATCATTTTTAAAGGCTCAACTGGAATTCCGCTATGTATCTTGCCCTCATCATCAGTATAAGAATGGAAGCCTATATAATATTCCTTTCCGCCCTTATAGACAGTAACATTACACCACTTTGAAAGAGCGTTAGTTACAGACGCACCAACGCCATGTAGTCCACCCGAAAACTTATAGTTGTCAGTATTGAATTTTCCACCAGCATGAAGCGTAGTGTAAACAACCTCTACACCAGACTTGTGTAGCGTAGGATGCATATCTACAGGAATACCGCGTCCATTATCTTCAACAGTGACAGAATTATCAGGATTTAATGTGATAGTGATAGTATCGCCATGTCCATTAGAAATTTCATCAATAGCATTGTCAACAATCTCCCATAATAGATGATGCATACCTTTAGAACCTGTCGTACCTATGTACATACCCGGTCTAAGTCTAACTGCATCCAGTCCTTCAAGTACCACTATATCTTTTGCGTCATAATTCTTTTCAGCCATGTCATCTCCTAAAAAAAGTCTTCTTTTTTAGTATAACATATATTTGATTTTTAAACAATAATTTTTTGCAATTTGCATTTATTTTAAAGTAAATAATTTATTAAATAATAATTAAATTGAAGGTAAAAACCTTTATTTTTATTCATAACTTTGTATATTTATGCATATTTTATTGTCATAATTTGTCAAAAAAAGAGTACCCTATTTATGTATAACAATTTTTAATGCTATTTTTACGAAGAGAACAATATTCAAGTTTAATAAATTTTAGTCATCTATAAATAACAGATCATATAAATAAGGATAAGGAGCATTTAATGAAAAATATAGTTTTAACTGGTGGTGGTACGGCTGGTCATGTCTATCCTGCACTTGCAATATGGGAAGATCTTGAGTCAAACTTCAATGGTCATTACATTGGAAGTGGTGGAATGGAAAAGGATATAGTCCAAAAAGTGCCTTCGCTTACTTTTCATCAAATTGATGCAGTCAAGTTTGTGCGTAAAATCACGCTAAAAAACTTTCTCATACCATTTAAACTATTAAATGCAATTCATCAAGCAAAAAAGTTTTTAAAAGAGATCAAGCCTTGCGTAATCTTTTCTAAAGGTGGTTTTGTTGCGGTGCCTGTAGTCATAGCCGGTGCGAGACTCGGTATACCAATTGTAAGTCATGAGAGTGATTTAAGTATAGGGCTTGCAAACAAAATTATTTTAAAATACTGCAAGGTCATGTGTACCAGTTTTGAAAAGACTGCCCTTGCCAATAAGAAATGTGTCTATACAGGGCAACCTATACGAAAACCTGTGCTTAGTGGCAACAAAAACAATCTGCCATTTTTAAACCTTTTTGATAAGAAAAAAAAGAATTTACTTGTAGTTGGTGGCTCGTCAGGTGCAAAGTTTATCAATGAAATGGTCTGGAAAAACATCGATCAAATTTGCGCTTTATATAATATCATTCACCTTTGTGGCAAAAAGGCAAGCAAAAATGTGACACATTCGTGTTATAAACAAGTTGATTATGCCGAAAACATGGGCGATTATCTTGCGTGGGCAGATTTTGTCTTGTCAAGAGCAGGCTCAGGTGCAATAAATGAATTCCTTGCACTAAATAAACCTATGCTTCTCATTCCATTATCTAAAAAATGTTCGCGTGGTGACCAGATTGAAAATGCTAAACTTTTTCAAAATCTCAAGATTGCCGACATGATTGAAGAAGAAAACTGTGACGATCAAATGTTTATTATAAAACTTAAGGATTTGCGTGCCAAAGAAGATGAATACAAGAAGAATATGAAAAAAATTGCAAAACCAAATCCAAATCAAAAGATTATAGAGATTATAAATCAAGTATCAATTAAAGAAACTAAACAATAATAAAAAAATGCTAAAACTCAATATTTTAGCACTTTTTTGTGAATATGGAATTTATCAGTATAATTCCAATAATTTTTCGGCAAGCACTCTCACATGCTCATAGGTAAGACCGCCTTGAAAATAGGCTATATATGGCTCTCTTATTGGTCCATCACAGGAAAGTTCGATTGACGATCCCCCTACAAAAGTGCCTGCCGCCATTATGACTTTATCATCATAGCCTGGCATATCCCATGGATAAGGAGTCACATAACTTTCAACAGGAGATATACTTTGTACGGTTTGCACAAATTTGATTAGATCTTCTGCATTTCCAAACACCACGCTCTTGACTATATCTTGTGGCTGAATATCATTTGACGGTATAACCTTATATCCTAAATCTTGCATGATTTGCCCTATAAGACAAGCCCCTTTCAAACTCTGTGCAACAGTGTGCGGAGCAAGGAAGAATCCTTGAAAATATACTCTATATCCAAACTCATAAGAGCCAACCTCGGTCTTGAGTGATGGGTTTGTAAACCTTGTCGCAATAAGGTCGATCGCTTTTTGAGTGCCTACAATATATCCACCTGTTGACGCAAGTCCGCCACCTGCATTTTTGATTAGAGAGCCCATGATGACATCGGCGCCAACATCTGTCGGTTCTATCTTATCAACAAACTCTCCATAGCAGTTGTCAACAACTATAAAGGTCTTAGGCGAAAGTTTTTTTACAAGGTCAAATAGTTCTTTCATCTTATATGGAGATATTGCATTACGCTCACTATACCCTCTTGACCTTTGAAGATATACCATCTTAGGTTTGAGTTTTTTTACCATCTTCTCTATTTTTGCATAATCAAATTCGCTGTTTTTAAGTAGATCTATTTGTTTATATATTACGCCCAACTCTTCAAGCGAATTGTTGTCCTTTCCAAATATAGTGTTTAGAATTGTGTCATAAGGCTGACCGCTCACTGAGAGCATAACATCTCCTCGCCTTAAAAGACCATACAGTACTGTCGATATGGTATGAGTGCCACAAGTTAAAAGTGGCGACACGATTGCACTCTCTCCGCCAAATGCCTTAGCATAGACTTTCGCAAGCGTCTCTCGCCCTAGATCGCCATAGCCATATCCCGTCGTACCAGCAAAGCACTGAGTGTTTACTCTTGCTTCATTATATGCCTTTAGCACCTTCTTTTGATTGTAAAAAGCAATGTCATCTATTCTTTTAAATAGTGACGATAATTTTTCTTCTGTTTGCACAAGTTTCTTTTCTATTTCTTCAGCCATGTTTCCACTTCCTTCTTAGCATTATCTAAATAATTTTCGCAAAGTCTATCAATATACACAACATCCTTCATGCTACGCAAAAATGTCAATTGCCTTTTGGCGTAGTTACGAGTATGTTGTTGTATTTGCGATATACAATTCTCTAAATCTATGTTTCCCTTTATATATTCAACCATTTCTTTATAGCCAATTGCATTAAGAGGACGAATTTGTCCATATTTTGAATACAAATCTCTTGTTTCTTCTTCAAGTCCACTTTCTATCATTTTTATTACGCGAGCATTGATTCTTTGATAAAGTTTTTCGCGATCCATAGTCACGCAAAGAAGAAGAAAATCAAATTCATTCTGCTCGCCCTTCTCCTTCTTTCCATCCTGCATTGCAATTTCAAGCGCTCGAATAAGTCTTGCTTTGTTTTTATAATCTAAGTTGCTTGCAAGATGAGAATTTATCTCCTTCAAATGAAGATAGGCTTGCTCTTGTCCGACATCATCAATAAAACTTGTTATCTTTTCTCGCAAGTTCTCATCTTTTGCCCTTCCGCCAAGATTATAATTATTGACAAGTGCATTAATGTACATATTAGTACCGCCAACAATTATAGGCAAATCTCCGCTTTGCGAAATCTTGCGAATGTGCGCCTTTGTCTGCTCTAAAAACTGATATGCGTCAAATTCTTGATCAGGCTCTAAGATATCTATGCCATAGTGGACAACGCCCTGCATTTCTTGTTTTGTGATCTTAGCAGAGCCAATATCTAAACCTTTGTAAACTTGAACGCTGTCCGCGGAAATTATTTGTCCTGCAAAAATCTTCGCAAGGCTGACCGCCATCTCGCTTTTGCCAGCACCAGTCGGGCCTAATATCACTAAAACCTTTGTCTTTTTCTCTAACATATTTTCACTCATAGATATTTTTACCTTTTACACAATTCTTTTAAACATCTTTTCAAATTGTGTTTTGGTGATTTCAAGAGTGATAGGTCTGCCATGTGGACAAAGCATGACACCTTTTCTTACATTTTCTATGATATAGGCGCAGTCGTCTTTGCTTATCTCATCACCTGCCTTGATTGCATGCTTGCATGCGGTCTGACACAGTTTTTCACGGATAAAGTCGCTGGCTTTCTTTTCATATCCAATATCTTCTCGCAGTAATTCTTCTGTGAACTTATCAAGTTCGATATTGGAAAGAGCAAGCGGAACACTTTTTATAAGGTATTGATTTTGATTTGTCTGACTTTTCTCAATATCAAAACCTATCTCTCTTAGACTTTCGCTTATCCTATCAACAAACTTTCCTTCAATCGCCCCAACTGTAAAGGTATAAGGAAACAGCAGATCTTGTTTTGCCACTATGCCTTGATCAACCTGCTTTAACAATCTATCATACAAAAGTCTTTCGCTTCCCGCGTGCTGGTCAATAAAGTAAACACTGTCGTAAAGTTCAATGACTATATAGGTTTTGAAAAGTGTACCAAGAATTTTCATGTCATCTTTGACACTAGCCGTCAAAAATGGCTTGCTTTCAGTCCTTATCTCATTTAAAAACCTATTATTAGTTTGGTCAAAATAGAGAGTGGATTTATTTCTGGTTCTATCCTTTATAGACGCATTTTGCGGATCATACATAGGCCGATCTTCATCATTTACATTTGCTTCTATTATTCCATCATCTTTCTTCTCAACTTTAATTTCAAATTCTTCAGGAGTTATCATTGGCTTTGAAATATCTTCGTAGTCGAGAGAAAAACTTTTGCCGTAACTTAACTTTTCGTCATTCATCTTGTACATAGGATCAGCGCCCTGCATATTGAATTCGCTGGTCAGTTCTTCATTACTTGAAACAGATTGATTTTTAAATTCATAGTCGCTTTTATCTTCAAAAATATAAGTTGCAATTTGGTCAACTGAAAGCAGTGCGTTTTCTACCGCTTTTCTTACCATGCCAAAAATCCTATTCGGATTTTCAAATTTAACTTCACGCTTTGTAGGATGAACATTGACATCCACGCAGTCAAGAGGCAAGGTTATGTTTAATACATAGACAGGAAATTTGCCTTTCATTAAAAAGTTTTCATATACACCACTCACTGCATTTGAGATGAGATAATTTTCAACATATCTTCCATTTACAAATAGCGTTTGATAAGTTCGGTTTGACTTTGATATCTTAGGCTTTGTCACAAATCCTTGTATCTTATATCCATCTTCTTCGTAATCTACCTTTATGAGATTGTCATATACGTCACTTCCGTATATCGTATATATTATGTCTTGCATACTACAAGATTTAGTGTTGTAGATCTGTTTGCCATCGACATAATAGGCAAAGGCAATTTCGCTGTGAGAAAGCATAAACTTTTCAACAAGATGAGTTATCTCGCTCTCCTCAGTCTTTGGCTTGCGTAAAAATTTTGCCCTGACCGGTGTATTGAAAAAGAGATTTGAGCAGGTTATAGTTGTTCCATCTGTGCGTGCGGTCTGTGTAACTTCTTTCGCATTACCGCCGTCTACAGATATCGAGTAGCCAATAGGTGAATTTTTTGTTTTAGACGATAGTTTAACTTGCGTTACACTCGATATACTTGCAAGTGCCTCCCCTCTAAAACCTAGCGTTGCTATCTCGTCGAGATCTCCAACATCCTTGATTTTGCTTGTTGCGTGTGGCATAAAGGCAACCGTCAAATCTTCCTTTTCGATACCACAGCCATCATCAGCAACAGTAATGCTTTCGATACCGCCACCTTTTATTTCAATACGGATATTTTTACTTCCTGCGTCAATACTGTTTTCGACAAGTTCCTTGACAATTGATGCCGGTCTTTCAACAACCTCGCCAGCAGAAATTCTGTTATATACTCTTGGCTCTAATATATTAATGCTCATATTAGTTCTCCTTTGCTTTTGTTATTAAATCATTCAATATGTCAAACGCATGAAGCGGAGTTAAAGTATTTATGTCTATATCCTTTAGTATCGACAAAATACTAAGGGCAGAAGCAGTGACAAGTTTTGATTTTTCCTTGCGTTCATCCTTGAATAGATTTAAGTCTAGTTTTTGATTGACTGACTCTAGGTTTTGAGAAATCTCTTTGGCTCTCTCTATCACTTCTTGTGGCACTCCTGCAAGGCGTGCAACCTCGACACCAAAACTCTTATTCGCACCACCTCTGACAATCTTTCGAAGAAATACAACTCTATCGCCCTGTTCTTTTACAGCAATCTTGTAGTTCTTTACTCCATCAAGCACGCCTTCAAGTTCGGTCAGTTCATGATAGTGAGTAGCAAATAGTGTTTTTGCTCTAAAGTGTTTAGAAATATATTCAATCACACTCCAAGCGATACTAAGTCCATCAAAAGTAGATGTTCCCCTTCCTATCTCGTCAAGCAATATCAAACTTTTATCGGTGGCGTTTGCAAGGATCAGTGCCACTTCGCTCATCTCAACCATAAAGGTACTTTGACCAAGTGCAAGATCGTCACTCGCTCCAACACGCGTGAAAATTCTATCAACAAAGCACACTTCGGCTTTCTTTGCCGGCACAAAACTGCCAATATGAGCAAGCAGTGTGATCAGAGCCACCTGTCGCATATAGGTACTCTTACCTGACATATTTGGCCCTGTTATCACCATAATTCTATTTTCGTCTTCATCAAGGTTTGTATCATTACTTACAAACTCTCCGCTTGTCAAATATTGCTCAACAACCGGATGTCTGCCATCAACGATTGAAATTGATTTGCTGTTTTTAGAAATCTTAGGTCTTGTATAGTTGTTTTTAACCGCAACGCTCGCCAGTGAATTCAAAAAGTCGGTCTTTGCTATAGTCTGCGATATTGCCTGAAATGATTTTAAATATCTTAAAAGAATTTCTTTTATTTGTTTAAATATTTCCTTTTCAAGTGCGATAGCCTTATCACCACTTCCAACAATCATATCTTCAAGTTGCTTTAAATCTTCAGTGATAAATCGCTCTCCATTGACAGTAGTCTGCTTTCTTATATAGGAAAGTGGCACTTTCTCAAGTTGTCCTTTGCTGACTTCGATATAATAGCCAAACACCTTATTGTAACCTATTCTCAAAGTCTTGATACCTGTTGCCTCTATCTCTTTTTCCTGCAATTTGTTAAGCCAGTCATTACCATTCTTTTTTGCATTTCTGTACTCATCAAGCTCACGGTTATAGCCTGCCTTGATAAACCCGCCGTCCTTCATTGAAGCAGACACTTCACTTTCAAAGGCACTATCTATCATTTTTTCTATTTGCGATAGGTCGACAAGTTCATTGTTTAATGACACTAAAAGATCGCTCCTGGCTGTCGACAAAGCCTCTTTCAATGCAGGGATTTTTTTAAGTGAAGCGCCCAGCGTTACAACTTCCTTTGGATTTATGTTGCCATAGGCGATCTTAGCCGAAATTCTTTCTATATCAAATATTTGATCAAGTGCTTTTGAAAGTTTATCTCGAAGTATCAAATTGCCTGAAAGTTCTTCCACTGCATCAAGCCTACGATTGATTTGTCTTAAGTCCTGCAAGGGCTCGCCTATCATCTTGCGAAGATATCGCGCGCCCATACTTGTTTTTGTCTTATCAAGTACCCAAAGAAGCGAGCCTGTCTTCTTTCTATCACGATTTGACTCGGTAAGTTCAAGGTTTCGTCTAGTGTTCATATCAAGTGTCAAGAAATTACCATTGCGTACAAGTTTTATTTTGTTAATGTTGGACATGGTCTTTTTTTGAGTTTCCTTTAGATACTCAAGCAATGCACCACTTGCAATGATGACATTACTTAGTCCTTTTAGATCGTATACCTTTTCAAAGTTTTCGCCAAACTGCTCGGCAAGATTGCTTTTAGCGCGTGACAAAGAATATGCCCAGTCGTAATATTTGCTTGCATGTCTTGCCCCTGTTGCGACAGCAGAAAGATTGTTATAAAGCTTCGCCCCTTCTTCATTTGAAAGTATTTCAGATGGATTTATTCTGCTTATAAGGTCATTAAGCTGTTCATTTATATTATCCTCAATGCTAATCACCTCAAATTCACCTGTTGAAATATCAACATAACTTGCGCCAACTTTATTTTCGTCAAAATAGACTGAAAGAAGATAGTTGTTTTTGCTTCCAACCAGCATCTCGCCGTCAATGATAGTGCCTGGAGTGATTACACGGGTTACCACTCGCTTAAAAAGCCCCTTTTCCCCTTCCGATTTATCGTTTTGCTCGCATATTGCAACCTTATATCCAGCGCTTACAAGTCTTGAAATATAGTTTTGCGCAGCGTGATGTGGTACACCACACATGGGCGCTTTTTCTTCCTCTAAACCACATGATTTGGCAGTTAAAATAAGCTCGAGTGTCCTTGAGGTCAGCACGGCGTCATCAACAAAGGTTTCATAAAAATCACCCATTCTATAAAGCAATATGCAGTCTAGATATTGGCGTTTGATATCGACATATTGTTGCATACCCGGAGAAAGCTGTTTATAACATCTTTCAAGGTCTGCAAAGGTAAGACTTGACATCTATTTTTTCTCCTTTTGTAATTCTTTTTCTATTTTTAAGAGTATATTCACCCTTCTGTTCTTTTCTTCTTCACTTATCTGCCCATCCATTCTACTTGCTACAGTGCCATCGCGTTTTGAATACATAAACGCGAATATACTATCAAATTTGACCTGTTTGACAAGTGAGCAGGTATCTTCAAATTCCTCTTCAGTTTCAGTTGGAAAGCCGACTATGAAATCAGATGTTATTCTGCAATTAGGAATTTTTTGCCTTATCTCATCTATGATAGCAAGATATTTCTCGCGAGTATAGCGTCTATTCATAAGTTTTAGAATTCTATTGTTTCCGCTCTGCGCAGGAAGATGAATGGATTTTTCAATCTTGTCCTGTTTTGCAATCTGATCTATGACATCACTGGTCAGATCCTTTGGATGAGATGTCATAAATGTGAGTGTAAAGTCGCCATCAAGAGCGCAAATATCTTCAAGCAGTTTTGAAAAACTGACCTGTGGCACTAAATCTTTACCATAAGAGTTGACATTTTGACCGAGCAATGTGATTTTTTTATATTTGTTTTCGGCAATTATTCCCCTTATTTCATTCAAAATATTTTCTTCTTTTCGAGATTTTTCCCTGCCTCTTACATAAGGAACGATACAATATGTACAGAAATTATTGCACCCTTGCATGATGTTTACCCATGCATTATCACCACTTGTACGCTTATACGGCTCTAGTTCATCTATCTCGCCTTCTTCCATAAGCACAAGCTGTCGTCCCTTTTTCACAGCTTCAATATAATCGGCAAGTTTAGACAAGTTAAATGTGCCGATGACAATATCGACAAATGGAAATTTTTGCATGAGGACCCTTGCGGTCTTTTCTTTCTGAGTCATACAACCGCATACTACAATAATCAAATCTTTATTCTGTTTTTTCAGCCTTTTCAAATTTCCGACATTGCCAAGCACTCTATCCTCTGCACCTTCTCTTATTGCACAGGTATTGAATACAATTATGTCTGCCTCTTCTCGTTTATCGCAAGGCGTGTAGCCTAATTTTTCAAGAATTCCGGCAATCTTTTCAGACTCGTGTACATTCATTTGACAGCCATAGGTTACTATATGATATTTCATAAATCTCCTTAAATCAAAACAATTATACTATAATCTGACAATTTTTTCAACAAAATTTCATTTTCTTTGCCTGCAATTGTTGAGTTTATATGAAAATGCCACAGGTCTTTTTAAAGTGCTATTTAATCTTGCTTGCAAAATTGCCAAAAATAAAAAAATGTATATTATAATTTATAAAATATTAAGCATAATAAAAAAGATGAAAAAGTTTATTAAATGGAGTTTAATTATCACTTTCTTTGTTGTTTTGATTGCACTTGTCGCAGTAGGCCTTTATATAACAAGTGTTTATGTAAACGCTCAAAGCATACCCTTAAGCGAAGAAAAACTATCCTCGCAAAGTTTGACAATAGAGGTCTTTGACAGCCAAAATAAACCAATAAAGGAAGACAATGAAATAAACAAAAACTATGTTAAAATTTCGCTCATTCCACAGCAAGCGATAGATGCATTTTTATCAATAGAAGATAAAAACTTCTATAGTCATAGTGGCGTCAATTATAAAAGAATTGCTAAAGCATTTTTAAGTAACATAAAATCAAGAAAACTCAAGGAAGGCGCGTCAACAATCACTCAACAGCTTGTCAAGAATACTCTCCTTTCGAGTGAAAAGACTATAGAGCGAAAGATAAAAGAAATTGCACTTGCAAGAAAAATCGAAAACAAATATTCCAAAGATGAAATACTTGAAAAATATCTCAATGTAATTTATTTTGGCAACAACTGCTATGGCATTGAAAACGCATCAAAATATTATTTTTCCAAGGATGTAAAGGATCTATCTATCGCACAAAGTGCACTACTTGCTGGCATAATTAAGTCACCAGCAAAGTACTCACCACTAAAAAACAGCGAAAATTGTCTAAAAAGACGCAATTTAGTTTTGTCTGAGATGTATAAGGACGGCAAAATCACAAGTGAGCAGTACACACTCGCTAAAAATTCCGATTTAGAGCTGAATGTGTCCACGCAATCCAAAAACAAATTAAATTCATATAGTCAAGCATCAATAGATGAAGCAGAAGAAATTTTACATTTGCCAGCAAGACAGATAGCACTTAAAGGCTACAAGATTTATACATATCAAGACAGCGAAAAGCAAAGTGCATTAAATAATGCCTTTGCATCTCAAAATCTCACAAGCGATTATGGTGGAATTGTGATCGACAATGAAAAACTCGGCATAACCGCATATCTAGGCAAAAGCAATTATAAAGTTTTAGAGGCTTTAAGACAGCCGGGTTCAACAATAAAGCCAGTTCTCGTCTATGCACCAGCGCTTGATAAAGATATCATCTATCCATGCACTCAAATTCTAGATGAAAAGACAGTCATTGCCCAGTACTCCCCTAAAAACGTCGGCGGAGTCTACCACGGCTATGTAAGCGCAAGTGACGCACTTGCAAAGTCAATAAATATTCCTGCCGTAAAAATTTTGAGTTATGTAGGCATAGAAAATGCAAAAGACTATGCCGAAAGTATGGGGATAGAGTTTGACAATATGGATGATAGTTATGCTCTCGCTCTTGGTGGCATGACATACGGCGTAAACTTAAAGCAACTTACAAATGCCTACTCTACTTTTGCAAACAATGGCGAATATGGCAAAGCGCATTTTATTTCTTTCATCACCGATAAAAATGGCAAACTTGTATATGTCAATCATCCGCAAGGCAAAAAGGTTATGCGCGAAGACAGTGCCTATCTTTTAACCGATATGCTTACAAAGTGCGTAAAAAATGGTACAGCTCGCAAATTAAATGAATTTGATAATATCGCTTCTAAGACAGGCACAGTTGGAAAAAGTGGATCAAGTCAAAACTTGGATGCATGGAATGTGTCATATACCAAGGCACAAACCGTAGGCGTTTGGACAGGAAATCTCGATAATACACCTATTGACTATGCTGGTGGAAATCAACCAACAAATGTGGTTAAAGCATATTTCGAAAATGTCAAAGATACTTCTCAATTTGTTCGACCGAGCAGTATAGTCGAAAGAGCAATCGATTCAACCGAACTTAATGAAAATCATAGAATTGTGCTTGCAAATGACTTTATGCCACAGAAATACACACAAACAGAGATTTTTTCGGCTTTTAATTTGCCTGATGAAGTTTCTAATAAATTTATGCAAGTTCAAAAACAAGAATTTAAAGGGAAGATTGTAAATAATAACATTCAAATATCATTCAATGCCAAAGAATATGTAACTTATGATTTTCTGATTGACGGCAAAAAAGTAAAATCAATTTCTGGTAAAATTGGTGCGCTAGATATCACCTTGCCACTTTCAAAGAAAAAAGAAGATGTCACAGTTGTTTACTATTATTCTCAAGTGCCAGAAATAAAACAAAGAGAAGATATATCATTTTTAAACACAAGTTACAGCGATAGCCAAAGTAATCACAAAAGCAAATGGTATATTTAATAAATTCAATCATTTAATTTAAATATTTCAAAAATACACTTTGATTTTTGGTCAAAGTGTATTTTACAATTTACAGTTTTCATTTTTTTATCATCTTATGAATAACTTTTATGCTCCTGGATACCAAATCAGTGTCTTTGGCAAAGGATATTTAAACACTCCGGTTATCCAATTTGAATAGTCGCTTGATGCACCACTTGTATAAAATTGAGTTGGAGTTGTGCCGTTCATATAGTAACTGCTGTTTACTGTCATAGTACCTGTATAAAATCCACGAGTTGTTGTGTTTGCTGTTGATATGTTTGAAGAAATAAGTAAACAATCTTTGATTTGCCCTGCACTAGACGTGCCTACAAAACTTGCAGTAGTGTTTCCGTTGATCTCAATGTTTTCAAGTATACATGCTTCAATATTTATAGACTTATCATTACTTAAACCTGCAATTCCACCAGTGTATTTACCGTAAATTGTATAAGTATTTGTTGTATCAGTTTTATTAGACAAGTATACTCCTATTACACTTGCACCTTTATTTGTAGTAGCATTTTTCCCAAGTTTTCCAAATAGTCCGCCGTATGTTTGTAAATACACATTATTTGCATTTTTTGCATCACATGTTTTAAGTCCTGTAATCTTATGCCCTTGCCCTAAATATTCACCACAGAATGCATTTTCACTGCCTATTGGCAGCCAAGTATAGTCACTTAAGTCAATATCTGCTGTTTGTATATATTTGCCAAGCAGTGTACTAGAAATAGACTGCTTTGATAAATATGCTAAATCCTTCGCCGATGCGATGACATTGTATGTAACTCCATTTATTTCCGTTGTTTTCAAAGATGACGATGCATGATTTGCCCATGTATCCTCCCACTGTGCATAGAGAGTGATTATCTGCCCGTCTTCTGTCAATATATTCGATATACTCTCTTGATCCTTGTATGTTGTGCCTGTTCCGTTTGTTGATGTGTTCCATCCTTTGAATATATATCCTTTGCGTATAAATTGATTACTTGGCAGGCTTGTATTTGGAGCATAGGTATATTCATTTGATACAACAGCCGGTCCACCGGTATAGTTTGGATTTAATTTGAGTGTATAGTTGTATGCCTCCCATCTTGCATAGAGGGTGGCTGCGTTTGCCTTATCCCACTCTCTGGCACTTGTGCCATCTGCATTATAGTACTGTTTGCCACCACTTGCCATGTCGAAATAGCCGTTGAAGGTATGACCAAACTTGGTAGGTACTGCCACTAAACTCATAGGTGAATCATAGGTTGCTGTAACTTCCTGATCTACATTCTGCTCGCTTCCCAGTTTTGTGATCTTAAAATAGGCTTCATAGTTTGTAATCATTTGGCTTGATGGAGTCCCCGCTGCATAGTACCAAACCTTTAAACCCTTCCCAAGATTTGCACTATTTGCATTTATAGTAAGGGTATATGATGTTGTTGAATCTATTGCTAATCCATTTATATTAAGCATGTCTACATATTGTCGGTTAGATGAAAAATTGTTGCCATTTTCATCACAAACCTCTAATACAAAATATCCATTGCCTGACCACGATAGCATATTTCCGCCTTTGTGTGTAATTTCTATTCTGTACTGATCCCCTTCATTGAATGTTAGTCCTGTACTTCTATATAATATAAAGCCACTCGCAGGCGTCCCGTTTAATTTAATGTTTCTTGTTGAATTGTTATACTCAAGATTAAGATTGCCACTAGTATAGCTGTATATACCATCAGAAACTGTGGCACTAGCTATCCATGGCATATTGGCTAAGTTGCTTACCGCCCCGCTTCCATCAATTAAAGTTGTAGTATATGTATTCGCTTGCCATATGGCAGTAAATACAACTGTGGCATCTGAATTTGCTATATCATTTACTGAATAACTCCCAGCTTGATATGTATTTCTATTTATACTATGTTGCCATCCTTTAAATGTGTATCCTGTCTTGCTCGGCGTAGGGAGAGTTATGTTTGATCCGTAATTTGCTGTTCCGCCTGCATGAGTAGACCCTCCATCCGTATCAAATGAGTAT
>CALVNK010000009.1 GCA_944349615.1 uncultured Clostridia bacterium | reverse complement strand
ATAAGGTCTATAATAGGTTTGTCCATCAATGACAACCTTATCTCCGCCACTCACTTGCAAGAAAGCATCATTGCCAAGTGTTGGATCTATAGTCTGTCCTTGTCTATCAGTATATGAGAAAGATAAAAGGACATTAGAAAGCATTGAAGGAACCGCCACTGAATTTGAATCTTGCACATAAGCGCCAACATTGATGCTTCCGCTTACCTGATTTGATACATAAATTCTTGTCGTATAGTTTTGAATTATATCAAAGGAGTTTGCAAGACTGATATTGAAAGCACTTACATCTGCAGTGCCGATATCAATGCGAGTGCTAGTTAAGAGTGTACTATCTTGACTAGATGAAAGTATATTCACCATTCGATCATAATAACCATCGCCAGTCTGCCCTTCCTCAATAAGGTCATCCTCAGCGTCAAGTTGCGATTTTGCGTCTTTGAATACATAAGCATTGAGTTGTACGCCATCAACAATATCGTCACCTGCAACAAAATGCATGGTAGTGCTTGTGTCATAGACAGGCGTTACATTGTCAGAATAAGATCGATAGAAAGCAAGTTTTTTTCTAACATTCTCGCTTGTTATATTGCCCTGCTCAGAATTAACATCATCGCTATACATGTATTCGCTCTTTGCAGGAATAAATTTTGTTTGAATTGTGAATGTTTCACCGATTACAATTTTTTCAGCAGGATTGCCATCCTCATTGAGAATGATTGCCTCAGTAGAATAAACAGGCACATCGACAGCAACCTTGACACTGATTGCACTTGCTTGAGATTGAGAGTATGCACTTCTTGCAGTGATTGTAGCAATGCCACCTGCAATCCAGTCAACCTGCTCGCCATTTTCGCCTTGAAGATGTTCAGTGATAAGTACAACAGTGAAAGGAGTGTTGAGTTGTACAACACTAGGCACGCGAATGACGCCATTTGATATGTATAGTCCATCAGCCGAAGTTTTTGAATTGCCATCAAGCGAAAGATTTACAGAGCGTTGATTGACAACTGCCTCGGTGTCAGTAGATGTGATAGTAAGAGTAAAGTTGTCGGTAACCTCAAGTTGACCGTTGGCTTGATTGTAAAGATCATTTTGCACAAAGGTTATCCCTGAAGGATAGACTGGAGTTTCGCCAGTCTGACCGCCCCTTGCAAGATAAACGCCGAGCAAAGTTGCGCCCGCAATCAATCCAATACCGAGAATGACAGAAACAATGGTCATCCAAAGTTTCCACTTAGGCTTTATCTCGCCTGTGTCGACCTTCTCTTTATTTTTAACCTTTTTGACTTTTTTCTCTTCTTTCTTACTCATCTTAAACTCCTAACAAAATCGGCTGTTCGACTTCATGTTTAAAATATTATAAAATATTTTAATAATAAAAGGCAAACAATTTTCATATTTTGTCGATATTATTTAATTAATATATTATAAATATTTTATCCAAAAATTATTTATCGATTTTTGTTAAGATCTTTTATTAAAATTTTTATTTTCATAAAAATCACTTTTACCCTGAAAAATAAGGCTTCTTTAAACAAATATAGGCAAATTAAAAGCGAATTTGCGACCTTTAGTTGACTTTTTGAAAGGTATAATTTATAATCAAAAAGAATAATCGAAGGAGAAGATATGATACAAGTAACAAATGTTTCACTCGCCTTTGGCGGACGAGTGTTATATAAAGATGTCAACTTAAAATTTACAAAGGGCAACTGCTATGGCATAATCGGCGCAAATGGCGCAGGCAAAAGTACCTTTTTGAAGATTTTAACAGGCGAAATTGAAGCAAATACAGGCGAAATTTTTATCACACCTGGTGAGCGTATGAGCGTACTGAGCCAAAATCAAAATGCCTATGACAGCGAAACCGTGCTTGACACCGTCCTTTTAGGTCATAAAAGACTTATGGAGATCCAGAAAGAAAAGGACGCTCTTTACGCAAAAGAAGACTTTAGCGAAGAAGATGGCATTCGTGCTGGCGAACTTGAAACTGAATTTGCTGAACTTGGTGGCTGGGAAGCAGAAAGCGAAGCAAAACAACTTCTTCAAAGCCTTAAAATTGAAGAAGAACTCTACTACACCCCTATGGCTGAAGTAGATCCAAAAATAAAGGTCAAGGTATTGCTTGCACAGGCTCTATTTGGCAACCCTGACATCTTAGTGCTTGACGAACCTACCAACAACCTAGATTTCAAGACTGTAAGATGGCTTGAAGAGTTTTTGCTTGACTTTGAGAATATCGTCATCATTGTATCACACAACCGCCACTTTTTGAATAAGGTCTGCACACACATCTGCGATGTAGACTATGGCAAAATAAATATGTATATAGGAAACTATGATTTCTGGTACGAATCAAGTCAACTTATCTTAAGACAGATGAAGGATCAAAATAAGAAAGCCGAACAGCGCGCCAAAGAACTCAAAGAATTTATCGCAAGATTCTCGGCAAATGCTTCAAAATCTAAACAGGCAACAAGCAGAAAGAAGGAACTTGAAAGACTTACAATCGAAGATATCAAACCGTCATCTCGTAAATATCCCTATATTAACTTTGAATTCACTCAAGAAATCGGCAAGGAAGTGCTTAAACTTGAAGGCATATCCAAGAAAGGTATGTTTAGCAAACTAACTTTCAATATTGAAAAAGGTCAAAAAGTTGCATTCTTTGCAAAAAACAGCCAGGTACTAACCACCCTATTCAATATCATACAGGGCACAGAAAAAGCCGACTGCGGAAATGTTTTCGTCGGCAAGACAATCAAGATCACTTCATTGCCACAAAACAATGACAGTTATTTCGAAGGCAATACCATGTCGATAGTCGACTGGCTTAGACAATACTCAAAAGACCAAAACGAAACATATATCCGCTCATGGCTTGGCAGAATGCTTTTCACAGGCGAAGAAAATCTCAAACCTGCAAATGTGCTTTCTGGTGGCGAGCGCGTAAGATGTATGCTTGCAAAGATGATGCTAGAACAAGGCAACCTATTAATCTTGGACGAACCAACAAACCACCTAGACCTTGAAAGTATCACTGCACTCAATAAAGGAATGCAAAATTTTAGAGGCAATATTCTATTTGCATCACATGACCAAGAGATCATAGAAACGGTAGCCAACCGAATAATAGACATAGTAGATGAAAATCACTACATTGACTTCACAGGCACCTACGAAGAATACGCCGAAAAGTATTTAAAATAAGATAAAAAACAACCGTGAACATATGAACATGGTTTAAAGGAAATTGCAATTTATTGAAACAAAATGATCTTAATAAAGATTATTTGTTATCGCGATATTTTTGATCTTCGATTTGAGTAACATCATTTAAAAGATCTTCAAAACTAAAGTATTCGTCACTTGCTTCAACATTTGAAGACGAGAGCTTATCTTCATCTTGTAAATTTTCTTGAAAAGAACTATCACTATTTGAAATATAACTTTTACAAAAATGATGTTCTCCTTCTCCCTTAGAGATGGTCACTCGCTCAAGGTTGCAATTTGAGCCTTTTTCATTGAATACACAGTTTTTGACATTGCAAATAATTCCCTTATTTATATCATTCTTCATATTATATTCTCCCATTTCAATTATTTGCAATTATCAAAAAAATATAATAAAATTAAATAAAAATAAAAAAGAAAATAAAAAATAATTACAAAAATATTAAAAAAATCAATAAAAAAATATAAAATTATTAAAAAAGGCAAAAAAATTGCCTTTTTTATTTTTTTAACTGATTTTTTGCCCTTTTTTGCATTTTTTTTGTATTTTTGTTGATTTTTAATTATTTTTTTATAATTCTATAATTAATTAAATTTGATTTTTTCGGCAATATAACCCTTTAATTCATCAATTTTTAATCTGATTTGCGCCATGCTATCTCTATCACGAATTGTCACTGTATCATCTTCAAGCGTGTCAAAGTCGATTGTCACGCAGAAAGGTGTGCCAATCTCGTCTTGTCTGCGATAGCGTTTGCCAATTGAGCCTGCTTCATCATAATCGCACATAAAGTCTTTGCTTAAATAAGAGTAAACTTCTTTTGCTTTCTGTGAAAGATTTTTTTGTAATGGCAATATTGCAACTTTGAAAGGCGCAAGTGCTGGCGAGAAGTGCATAACCACCCTTGTGTCACCATTTTCAAGAGTTTCTTCATCATAAGCCTGACAAAGAATTGCAAGTGTCAACCTGTCTGCTCCAATTGAATATTCAATTACATTTGGCATATATTTTTCGTTTGTATAAGGATCGGTATATTCCATATTTTTACCACTAAACTCACTGTGTCTAGATAGATCCCAATTTCCACGGTGATGTATTCCGTTTAATTCCTGCCAGCCGATAGGGAACAAATATTGAATATCACAAGCAGCCTTTGCATAGTGTGCAAGTTTGTCGTGGTCATGGAAGCGTAAGTTTTCTGCTTTTAATCCTAAGTCTTCTACAAATTTCATTGCCCTATCTTTGTATGAATTGTAAAAGTCCATACTCTCACTTTCTTTGCAGAACATTTGAAGTTCCATCTGCTCAAACTCGACTGTTCTAAAAAGGAAATTGCCAGGGGTTATCTCATTTCTAAATGACTTACCGATCTGTGCAATTGCAAAAGGCACTTTTGCTCTCATAGTACGCTGTACATTCAAGAAATTGACATATTCACCTTGACAGGTTTCAGGTCTAAGATAGACAATATCCTTGTCATCGCCTACCATATTGCGTGAAGTGGTAAACATAGGATTGAATTTGCGAATAGGCGTCCAGTCACGTTTGCCACAGATTGGACACTTGATATCATGCTCTACAATATATCTTTCCATCTCCTCGTTTGTCATTCCTTCAGCCGAAATTGCGCCTTTGGAATGATTTTCAATAATAGTATCTGCCCTATGTCTAGTCTTGCAATTACGACAATCCATTTTAGGATCACCAAAACTCTGTACATGCCCACTTGCTTCCCAGACTTTAGGGTTCATAAGAATTGCAGCATCGACACCATAGCAGTTTGCGTCTTCTTGGACAAATCTTTTCCACCATGCTCGCTTGATATTGTTTTTGAGTTCCACTCCGACTGGTCCAAAGTCCCAAGTGTTTGCAAATCCACCATATATTTCACTGCCTTGAAAAACAAATCCGCGATTTTTGCAAAGATTTACTATTGTATCCATTATGATTTTTTTCATTACTATTTCTCCTTTTTCATTTTTTAGTGATGGCATTGACTTTTTTTGCCAATACAATAAAAAAGCCCTATGCCATAGCATAGGGGCGATTTATATGACCGCTGTTCCACCCTAATTCGCATTTTCATGCCTTCATTGACCGTCTTTACGCCGACAAGCGTTTAGCTCTGGAGTTGCCAATTCCGTCATTGCTTTAAAAGTATTATATTCCTTTTAACAATTTTTGTCAACGATTTTGCAAATTATTTATATGCTAAAGACTAAAAAATAAAGAAAAATTGATAAATTTTTCTAAAAATATTTTTTTATGATTACCTATTGACAAATTGCATAAAATAATATATAATAAAATCAAGATAAAAGGAGAAGGATATGAAAAGACAACCACAATATAGAGATGCGAAATTTGAAAATGAAGGATGGACAAAAAAGAACGAGGCTTTCGCTATGGCTGACTCTAACCAAGCACGCAACAAAGTAAGCCAAATGGCAAACAAAAAATATAAAAATCGCAAAAAACAACTTGAAGAAGATTCTCGTGCAAACGAATTTTAATCATTGTTTTTCAATTTAATTCAAAAAGCCAAACTGAAATTAGTTTGGCTTTTTTATATCGAATTATTATTTCAAAAATTTTTAAACAATTTTAAACTTTACATAGTTTTAAATTTTAAACTTTTCAATCTCGTCTTATTGCTAAAAGCAAGAATATATAGCGAAGAAGATATGCCATGCTGATAAGAAGACTTGCAACATAGGTCATTGCCGCCGCATTAAGCACGCTATCCACTCCTTTTTGCTGACTTTTATCAATTCCAAAACTGTCAAGCATCTTCTTTGCCCTGCTTGAAGCATTGAATTCGACAGGCAATGTGGCAAGAGATGCAATAACACTGACTGCATAGAGAGCAACAGACAGATAAATTATTATAGCTCCACCGAGTGCTATCCAGAATAATTGCAACAATATACCAATAATCAATAATGGTAGAAATAATCTTGAAACAAGATTACTAGTTTTCACTACAAACTGTCGCACTTTGTAGGGAAAATATTCTTGATCGTCTTGTTGAGCGTGACCAAATTCATGTGCAACGATGGCAAGTGAAGCGATTGATGACGAATTATAATTTTCTTCACTTATGTTTATGCTGTGATCACGAGGATCATAATGATCGGATAGGTATCCACGGCAAGAACGCAAATTAAGTGCCAAACTCTCATTTTCCATAAGTTTTTGGGCAAACTCCGCCCCTGTTAAGCCAATAGAAGAAGGCATATCCTTATATTTTGAATATGCACGGCTTACCTTACTTTGCGCGACAAGTGCAATAATGATACAAATCAATATCACCACGCCTGAAATCAAATAACCAATATAATAAATATCCATTTTAAACCTTCCATATAGTATATGAACATTTTATTCAAATTAATATCACAAAAATAAAACTTAAAACAAAACCTAATTGAAAAGCTTGCTCTTCTTTGAAATACCAGTCCAACCTAGAATTATTCGCAAGAAATCAGCCCAATAGGTTAGCCCCGCGTCCTTTAAAAATCTTTTAGAGGTGCGAAGTTCTTCATCGCCTAGTATCATCTCTAAAAATCCTAGTGCCTTTTTGGACGCATCTTTTTCTATAGCTATAGTCATAAGTTTTATTACAAGCGCTAAGATGAAAATGCCACCAGCCACTCCAAACAAGACAAAGCCAATCAAACTATAGCCTAAAATCAACATAACTATTCCAGCAATTAGGCATGGAGTAAGAAGTAAGCCAACAATTCTGCCGAGTTTTCGCAAAAAGTTCAGTCTTTTAAGTTTCTTTCCATCGATATCTTGTTTGGCGTGACCTATTTCATGCGCAATAATAGTAAAAGATGCAATAGACGGCTGATAGATTGTTTTAGTTGAAAGGAATAGTCTTCCGCCACCATAGGCATCACCTGCTTCTTTTTCTATCTGCACGATCTTCAATGTTCCGCCAAAGTACTGACTATTCAGCATATCGACAAATTGCAAGGTTGTTATGCCTGAGCGTATAGACTGATTGCTAAGCTGTCTATACCTTTGCATAAATTTATCGTATGAAAAGTTGGCAATAGCAAGCAAAAAACATAGTAGCACTGCCACTGCAATCACACAAATAATAATTATCCATGTCGTATTCATGATTTTATTCTATACTAAATCGCAAAAAAACACAAATATTTTCAGCAAAATTAACAAAATCTAATTTCAAAAATAAGCATCAACTTTTACATTTTTTTAAAAAATTATTTTCAAAATCGTTTTTCTATTGCATTACATTTTATTTTTAAGTTATCAGCACTATTGTACTGCCCTTTGCAATCTCGGTTTGTGGTGGCGGAAGTTGATCCAAAACAAACTCGCCCTCTCCGTCTATTTCATAAAATAGCTGGTTTTCTTTTAAGACCTTAACCGCTTGTGCAAGAGAAAGTCCTACTAAATTTGGCATACTGATATACTCAACTTTAGCGTTTGGATCTTGCTTTTCTTCGCCTAAGTACTCAAACAGGTTTTCAAACACTACTTTTCCGTAAGGCGCTGCAACTATACTTCCATAATATGCTCCGGCACTTGGCTCATCAACCATGATAAACACCAAATATTCAGGATCGCTTGCAGGATATGTGCCGATAAAACTTGAGATATATTTTCCCTGATCAATACCGCCCGTTTCCTTATATTTCTGCGCAGTACCTGTTTTGCCACCTACTTCATAGCCTTCGACAAAGGTGTATTTCCCGAGTTTGTTTTCTGCAAATTCAAGAAGCGTATTAACTTTTTGAGAAGTTGATTGAGATACGATATTAGTTTTAGTTGTCACACTCGCACTTTTAACCACATTTCCATCAATATCGGTTGCATAATCGAATATGGTCGGATTTATCCTTGTACCGCCATTGACAATTGATGCAACAGCGGTCAAAAGTTGGATAGGAGTAAGGGCTATCGCATGACCAAAGCCCATTCGCGCAAGGTCAACATTGCGAACAAGGCTTTTTGCCATAAGCATACCGCTTCCTTCACCGCTTGCGTCTATGCCTGTTTTTTGACCAAGTCCAAACTTTTCCATATATTGATAAAATCTATCTACTCCAAGCCTTAACGCTAAATCCATAAAACAACAGTTGCAAGAATTTGCAAAGGCTTCGGTCAAGGTTTGCGTGCCATGTCCTATTGTCTTCCAACACTTTATTCGCTCGCCATCAATCACCCTATATCCCGGGCAATAGAAGGTGTCGTCAAGTGTCACAACGCCCGACTCCAAGGCGGCTGCAACAGTCAAAATTTTAAAGGTTGAGCCTGGCTCATATATATCCGTTATGGCTTTCAGTTTTGAGTTTTCAAACAGCGCGTCAAGATCATCTCTCGGCACATCATTGAGGTCAAAACTAGGCTTAGAGGATAGTGTTAAAACCTTGCCAGTTTTCGCTTGTAGGACCATTCCTGTCACACTTTTCGCCTTTTGCTCATCCATGATTTGAGCAAGAGCATTTTCTAGAATAAGCTGAATTTTGCTGTCGATATTGAGATGAAGATCGTTCCCTGCCGTCGCTGAAATATAGTAGCGTAGTGATCCGCCTATCTCCTTGCCTTGAAGGTCACTTTGAACATAACTGAAGCCGTCTTCACCTGCAAGATAGGAGTCATAATATGCCTCAATTCCGCTTTGACCGACATTATCTATACTCGTAAAGCCTAAAACCTGCGTAAGCAGATCGCCATAAGGATAATATCGATTTGAGTTTTCTGCCAAATATATTCCATCAAGTTTTAAATTGTAAATTTCTTCTGCCGTCTCACCTTCTATCTGCATCTTTAAAAGCACTTCGCTAACATTCTTCTTTGACAATTTCTCATATAGAGTGGCAAAGTCAATATCAAGTATACCTGACAGTGCATGAGCGGTCTGCGATGGAGAAGAAATCTCTCTTGCTCTTGCATAGACATTATAGGTCGTATAACTGACGGCAAGAGTTGAGCCTGTGGAGTCTAATATATTCCCCCGAGGCGCAACAATCTTTAAATCTCTTGTCCACTGATCGGTTGCTCTAGACTGCAGTGATTTTCCGTTTATAATTTGAATTACAAATAATCGCACGATTAGAGCGCAAAAAATAAAGGATATCACAAGGAGTATTGCGAATATCCTTTTTTTCAATGAATATAGCGTAAAGGCTTTTTGCAATTTTAACCTCCAAATAAGCCCGCTATGAAATCACAAAATCTATCAAACCAATTCGATTGTTTTTCTAGAGTGTTTGGTGGCACACTCTCGTCAGGCAAAGTTTGGAATAAATTTTCCATATTTTCGCCATTTGTAGCATCGATATTGTGAAGATTGTTGAGATATGAAACAAGATTTATTGAATATTGTGTGTTTACTGCATCCAAAGACGCAATATTTACAATTCCCCAAACCCCAAATATAGCAAATAGTATGGCAACGATTGCGATTTTTATTTTGTTCTTTTTAGGTTTTGGCTTTGAATCTACCTTTTCTTCTTCAAAAATAAAAATTTTTTCTTTTTCTTCAGGCGAAAGAGTCTGTAATAAATCATAGTTTGGCTTTTCAATTACTTGAGAACTCTCTTTTGCTTGAACTTGAATTTCTTCTGCCTGCTCTTCCGTTTCGCTGTCTGTTTGGACATCTTGACCGGCTTGCTTTTTACTTTTAATCTTGTCAAATATTCGGTTCGAACTTTCATTAAAAGCACTAGAAGAAAAGATATTTATAGGCTGATAAGATTTCTTTTCTTTTTGCTTTTGATAGGCTTGCGAAGAAATGGAAGCGTTTTCGCTTCCTGCAATATTTTGACTATTAGATTGAGAGAGTACGCTTTCTTTAGAATAACTACTTTGCGCACTTTCAAACTTTTCTTTAGCAAGTTTTTCCTTGTCTTTTTCAAGTTCTTTTAAAAGGGTTTTCTCACTCATAATATACTCGCCTTTTACTTTAAATATGATTTTTTCGACTTTTAATATGGATTTGTAAATAATTTTAATAAGTTTTATTTAATTTAAAAAATTTTAGCAGATAGTGACCCTTTTGTCAAAGATAAATTGCATGTTTGCAAAATTTATAGCGATCACTTTTTGCAATTTACTTTCATTTTTTATCTTTACTAATTACTTTCACCTTAAATCTTCTCTATAACTCGCAGTTTTGCGCTGGTAGACCTTGAATTTGCTTTAATCTCTTGATTTTGTGCGATTATCGGCTTTCTATTTACTAAAATTGCTGACTTTTTATGATGACAAATACAGATAGGCGTCTTTGGCGGACAAATGCAATCGGTTGATGCAAGTTTAAATGTATCCTTGACTATTCTATCTTCAAGGCTATGGAAGCTTATGACCGCTCCGCGTCCGCCACTCTTCAAAAGTCCAATCATCTCATCTAGCAAATTTTTTAAGCCGTCAAGTTCTCCATTGACTTCAATTCTTATTGCCTGAAAGGTCTTTTTGGATACTCCGCCCTTGCCGTAAACCACACTTTTAGGGAAGCTATCTTCAATTATGGCTTTCAACTGCCCTGTCGTTACAATTGGTTTGATTTTCCTTGCGTTTAGAATATTCTCTACAATCTTTCTAGCTTTTGACTCCTCTCCATATTGATAGAGAATACGCAACAACTCTTCCTTGGAATAGTGATTTACAACATAGTAGGCATCAAGTTCCTGTTCTCTATCCATTCTCATATCAAGTCTACCGTCGTTTGATATACTAAACCCACGCTCGCCATTATCTATTTGATAGGAGCTGACGCCTAAATCAATCAAAAATCCATCGATTGCGCATATTCCCATCTCTTGCAAAACTAAAGGCGCTCTTTTAAAATCACTGTGGACAACGGTCACGTTTTGATAATTTTTGAATTTCTCCTTGCACACTTTGACCGCGTCCATATCCTTGTCAAATCCGATAAGCCTGCCATCTTTAGATAGTTTTTCAAGTATTGCACTTGAGTGACCACCGCCACCCATTGTGCAATCTACATATATCCCATCACTCTTTATATTAAGTCCTGCAATTACATCGTCTAACAAGACTGGTATATGCTTAAATTCCATTTTTTCTCCTTTAAATTGTAAAGACATTATAATATAAAAAAAGATTAAAATTCAACCTTTTAAATCAATTTTAAAAAGAGAATTTTAATCTTTAATTTTAACCTATAACATCACGCAATCTATTTAAAACATCGACAAAGTCCACATTTTGAAGGTTTGCATCTGCAAGTTCCTGTGCAATATCTTCGTTTTCAAGTAAAACATCATTGTATTCGTTTCTTATAGTTCCCACAAGATCGTCAAGCACTCCGCCAAAGGCACTATTCTCGTCAATGTCGCCATTTTCATCAAGTACCATATCTCTTATAGTATTGAGTGTTTCACCTAAAACATCGGTATTATCAGAATTTTCAATAAGTGAATTGATTGTGGTTTCGGCTTCACTTAAAACCTTGTTGAGAGAGATGAATGATTTAATGATTTCTATAATCTCATCTACATTTTGAGATGCATTGTCAGTCGGAATTGTTGTCTGCGCGTTGGTAACTTTCTGTATATTTGTACTTATTAAATCTAATACTTGCACTTTCAAGTTTTCTGTGCATTGTGCTTCTAGTATCGGTCTAAAGATGCCGTCAACATCTTCTTCTTGAAGATTATTGATAAGTGTATTATAATCTCCACTCAAGATAATCTGCAGATATGTTTGATTGTCAGGATCTTCTTGCGAGCCGATATTGACAGATGTTGTGTTTACCTTTGTAATAAGGTCCGAGATATAATCAAGTTCACTTTCCCATTCAGCCAATGTGTCAATATTTGCAAATGTAATTATTTCATCTGCGCCAAGAGCGGTCTGCAAGTTGGATACAATAAGCTCGTTTGTAAATTCAATTTGGTAAAGCGGTAAAATGATCTTATGAAGCAGGTATCTATCTCCTACAACTGCACCTTCTTCATTTTTCGCGATCTTGTCGGCTAGAGTTTGAAGAAGGCTTTGTGCATCGCTTCCCGATGTGATTATGTTGTAAAGGTCATTATCTTTTACAGTAATTAAAGTAGGAGTTATAAATTCAAACAACTCTTTATAGCTAGAAATTGTTACTTCTTCTTTTACTAATTCGCCACTTTCGTTGGTATTTACTTTTAATACCGTGCCACTAGGAAGAGTTAAGTTATAATTAGTCAAAATACCGTCAAATATTGTAGTATTTTCGCCTGTTGTGGTTTTGAATAAATCTATATTTAGTAACTCATCAAGCAAACTACCTACACTAGATAGTGTTGCAGACAACGTTCCGCTTGATTCATCAAGTATGCTTTCTGGATCTTTGATAACTCCTTCAAGCCCGCCAGAGAAACCACCGTTGATATCGCCAACCATCTTTAAAATGTTGGTAAATTTAGCGCTTAAATTTATCCACTGTTCATCAGTATAGCCTGATGTATCTTCAAGGTCAAAAACCTCCTCATTTAAAATCTTTTCAAATGCAACCTTGATGACGCTTGAGATTGAGTCTTGTATTGTATTCATTGAAAATACATTTTCAAGTGCCGACTGTAAAACTATAATATTTTCGTCACTTGTAAGAATATTTAATATTTGATTTAATTCACTTACATCTTTCACTTGATCAAGCGTACCGCTCTTTGCAAGATTCTTAAATGCTAAGAATAGATTTTTAAAGTCGCTTGCAAAATACTCGCCCTTTTCTTTTGTGGTAGTAAGACTTGATAAATTTGCCTTCAAGTCATCGAGTATTATTCCATATTCTTGCACAATTTGGCTGTCTGCAATAAATGCATAGTCTTGATAGTTTTCTATTACATTTGCAACAGTGGAGGCAAGTACCGATTGGAATAGTCCGCTATCAACAAAATTATTAAAGTATTTTTCGATCCTGTCAAGATCTGCATTTTTCAAATTGACAAGTCCTTCTTCATCGTAGAAGGTGCGAAGTTGGTATACAAAGTTTATCATAGGATAGACATTTTCTATATCCTTTCGCACTTGTACCTTTTCTCCGTCCACAGTAACCTGTGACAAATAGTCGAATACATAGTTATCAAGTCCAAAGACCTTGGAAATTTTTATGAGTGCATTATTTTCAAGTCCAGAGATTACACTTTTAACTTTACTAGGAATATATTCATCAATAAGGCTGTTTACCTTTGTTTCTTCCGTGGTTTGCTCGCGTCCTTGCTCGCCTTCCTGCTGTCCTTCTCCAGCTTGATCTTCACTTTCGCCATCATCAATAATTATTTCACCATCTTCCGCATTTGCAACTGTGGTATCAGATTGCACTTGCTCAACAAAGTATGTGTCCTCATATATTATGTTATTCAAAGTACCAATCAATGCCGAAAGTGGCATGAAAGCAAATACTACTATGATTAAAGTCTTTATAGCACCTACTACGCCACCAGTTATTCTATGTTTTTTTGCACCAGGCTTGTATTTTAAGAAGATACTTGCAATAATTTTATATATGATATACATTATAAGTTCTACAACTGCTGTCAGCACTATAAACACAACTACATTCGCAAGTGCCGATGGAAGCTGTGCAAAGAAACTTTCTAGATTTGGGTTTGCATTTACTAACGCTTCTATATCTTCACTTGCAGATTTTATCATTTCAACTAGATAATTGTTTATGCTCGTCTGCGTACCGTCTGCTGTGATATTGATGCCAAGAATGGCATTGGTTATCACCGGCGTCAAGAAAAAGGCAAGAAGCACGCCGACAAGTCCGAAGACTAAACTTGCAGTTGACCTTTTGAGTCCACGCCAAAAGCCTATAAAGAAACCAATGACAAGAATTACAATAAATACGATTGAAACAATCCAGCCTATTGCACTTGCACTCATAACTTTCTCCTCCTTTTAGAAATCCTTTCTATTTATATGATAACAAATATTTGCTTTGATAGCAATATTTTTTTAATTTTTCTTAAAAAATCTGTTCGCTTAAAATAATTGTCAAAAATTCATAAAATTAAACTTGATTTAGAATAATTTCAAAGATCTATATCGGCTATGTTTTATAAGGTGTTACATTTTCAACAAAAGGAGCGAGTTTATATAAAATTTCGACAAATTGATAGTTTTTTTGATTTCTAAAGCATTTTTAAACTGTGTTAAAATGATAATATGAAACATACCTTTGCTTTTATATTTGGAATAGTGCTACTCGTTGCATTCATCTGGCTTGCCACGACTGTATCCCTGCAATATAACAAATCAAAGGAAAATGACGAAAAACTGAATGTGCAGAACTATTGCTATCAGCAGAATATAAACTATGTGATGTTAAAATTTTATTAGTATAAAATTTTGTATGCTAACGCATACTCATCACAGTATGTATAACCATCAGCCTCACCCTTGCAAGCAAGTTCGGCTTCCGGTAATATAGACTACAAAATGTGTAAGAAATTTTAGAATTTATCAAATTTTCCTTGCTGTTATTGCTTTTTGGTGACGATATATGCTATAATATGCACATGAGAATTGTCAATTTGTCATCAGGAAGTGACGGAAATATTACATATATAGAAAGTGACTTAGTCAAGATTTTGCTTGATGACGGTTTGTCTTGTGCTGAAAGCGTGAAAAGACTCGAGAAAATAGGAGTTTTACCAAATGAAATAGATGCAATTGTTGTCACGCACGAACATAGTGACCATATCAAAGGAATTGACCTGTTCTCTAAAAAATTCGATATCCCCGTCTATGCACACAGCGATGTCTGGAAAGGTCTTGATGATAAACTTTTAAAGGTCGAAGGAAAAAATAGAAGACAATTTGATGGGAAATTTGAACTTAAAGATCTTCTTGTAAGTCCAGTAGAAGTGCCACATGATGTGAAATGCTACGGCTTTAGCTTCAGTGTCAAAGAGAAAAAAATCTCGGTGGTAACCGATATTGGTCATTTTAATGACAAAATTATAAACGAGATTAAAGGAAGCCAAATTGCATATATCGAAGCAAATTATGATAAGGATATGCTCTTTAACGGCACCAAATATCCACTTTCTTTAAAACGGCGTATCGCGGGACCTAATGGACACCTTTCAAATATTGATAGTGGCGATGCAATAGATTTCTTGGCACTTAATGGAGCAAAACAAATTGTTCTTTCTCACTTAAGCAAGGAAAATAATACTCCACTTATTGCATATAATTCTGTATGCGAAAGACTCGAAAAAGATAATATCATTGAAGGTCGAGACATTAGAATAGATGTCGCAACCACACAAATAGGCGCAATTTTTAGATTAAAATAGATAAATACTTATAAAATCTAAATATTATTCAATTTTTTTTAAAATACCTATTGAAATTGCTTATTAATTGTGATAAAATATGGTGTAAAGAAATAAGATATAGGAGGATATATCAATATGAAAACTATTAAAAATAGTCTTATAAAATCACTTGTGAATTTTGTATATGGCGGTAATGCTTATAGTAGACGGGCTGACAATATTCAGGACCATATTATAAAGGAATATTTAGCAGAATTACCTTATTTTTTCAATGTAGAAACAATAAGAAAAGATTTTGCTGGAAACTTTTTGAAAGACTCAAATTTGACTGTTAAGCAAGGATATTGCCGTACAATAGACAATTTAATTTCAAATGATGCAACATTAAAAAAAGAATTGAAAAATGACATATCATTATATAACAAATGCAAGTCAGGACCAAATAAAAATAAAATGGTGAATTTTATAGATGCATTACGCAATCCTAATTCAACATATGCTTCTTTAACAAATAGACTTAATAATGAAAGATTTATTGATAGTTTGAGTCTATATGCTTCACTTGAAAAACTAGATAACAAATTTACAAAAATCATCAACCCTGTCAAGTTGATCTGCGCATATATTCATACTAAGATAGTATTAAATCACGAATTAGAAAATAAGAGGTCAAAAGGAGAAGATACCTCTTCAATAGAAAAAGAGATTTCCTTCGTTACCGAAACCTTGGCTCCAACTTTACAGAACATTGTTTATGATGAATTATATTCTTACAAAAATCTAAAAATGTCTGAAATAGAGAATAGTGTTTACGACACACTTTCGTATGTTTTCACAAATTCAAATTTAATAAAATCATATTTTAGTGGCACAAGAATTTATATGGACTTATATGATAACTCTCCTGATATTAAGGACATCCCAGGACTTGACAAATTAAGATCTATTGTATTTAATGGATACACACAACGTGTGTTTAGTAAACAAGTGATTGAAAACTCTGAAAAACTCGGGAATAATATTTGTGATTTAATCTCTAACATAAATGTTATACAATCAGGGGAAAAAGCTGGAGAATTAGATGATAACAGTGCTTCAAACTTGTATAGATCTTTAAGTCTTATCAAAGATCGTGTAGCACAATATGACAGCAATAATTCAAAAGAAAAAATATCATACACAACCTATCTCACTTTTGCCATACTTCAGTCACAACTTGGTCAACTTGACTACGCAAACCAGATTGCCACAATCATAAGTGATCCTTTAATTCAGTCATACCATTTGATAACAACAAACGATTTAGACAAATATGCACACCTAGCTATAGATATTGCAAAAGATATCGCAAAAGAATCTGGAAAATTGGATAAAAATTTTGACAATTATTTAAATGGATTAAAAAAATCATTGGAAAATAGTAATCAAAAAGATAATAATCTTAAAGGATCGAAAAAGAATTATAAAGAAGAAGAGATTTCAGGCAAAAATTCGGATGTTGTCAGCGCACGCAATAATGGAATAAAAACATTGCAACAATTGGTTAATGTTGCTTTAGAAGACAATGAATTTTCTTTAAGAGCATACAGCGAAACACAGAAACAACTTGAAAAACTTGAAAATGAAAATGACGAACTAGTTCGTTTAGCCAAGGAAAAAGACGCAATAGATAAAAAAGTCGCAGATCTTTCTGACAACAAGGAAAAGTTAGATGCAAGAATTGTCACTTTGAAAGGGCAACTTACTAAAAATAAGAATGAAATTTTAAAATCATTCTTTAACGACAAATTTATCGCAGATGCACATGAAAAAATCAACAAATTAATTATAAGCAAAAAGCGAAAATTTACAAAAGCAGAACTTGAATTTAAAGATGATTTATCAAAATTAAAAACCATCAATAGTGAAATAAAACAAATTGAAGCTAACTTTAAAAAATATGCAGATTTAACTGCACTAAACTCTGCAAACAACACAAGAAAAGTTGATGTTGCGAGAAACAATCTTAAAGTTTCTATCCTAAATAAAAACGAAATTGAAGCTCGTATTAAGACAAATATTGAAAAGATAGCACAAACGCAATCACTATTAATGAAGGCTTCTGAAGGCAATATAGAGAGTTTAAATAGAAGATTACAAATAGCAAACAGCCACATAAATGAAATATCAACAGCAATCAAAAAGGTTATTAAATCCAACCCAACACTTGACCTTAGAAACAAAGCAATTTGTGAAGATCAAAGATCTAGTTTGGTAATTTATCTTGGATATATTAAAAGTCAAGTAAAAAAAGACAAGTCAAAATATTTGCCAGAACAACATAAAGTTGAAGAGAAAATTGCAATATATGATGAACAGCTTAAGAACTACGAAAATTTAGGGCACTATGCACAGATCAAGCAAAATGTCCGAAAGGAAATTGAAGAAACTAAACAACTTGATTTTGCCCAATTGGAAGCGGAAATGAAAGCTCTTCAGAGTGAGAATGACTATCTTGCAAAACTACAGGCAGAAAATACTAAAGATATTCGTGAAAACACTGTAAGGCTGGATGATGCCAATGAATATGCTTTAAGATCTACTCCAGCCAAAGAATATATATCAAACATGTCTTTTGATAAAGAAAGCGAACAACTTAGACTAGATAACTTGCTTAAAGAAAAAGAGGGTCTCATTAAAAAGATTAAAAATTATTTCTATAGTGAACAATTGCGAGCTCTTTTAAATGAAACAAAAGTTGGCACATTTGATAAATTTTTTGATTTAATGGATCAATTTGATAAATTAATTAAACAGAATAATGAATTATCAGAAAACATTGCTCAAATTGTAACAACCCAAAACGAACTTAATAATAAGTTGAGTCAACAACAGGGAAATGTTGAGAGTATCAAAAATGAAATAATTGCTAAACTTGACAATATGCTTGCTCAAAAACATGGTTTATGGCTTGTAGAAAATGATATAAAAAATAGCGAAAGACCTATTAAGAAAAACAGCGAAGCATTACAAAAAGAAAACTCTGCCCTTTTAGCGTCTCAAAAAGAACATGATAAAAAACTTGAGAAATTTCTTGAAAAATATCAATCAGCACTTCGTAGTGGGGATGCAAAAATTGCTGAAATCGCCTATAAATCATCTGATTATGCAGAAATTGAGACGATAATGAAACAAATTAAACAACATCAAGATAGAATAAACAAACTCAATACAAAACTTGAAGATGCTAAAAAAGCTAAACTTTCTCTTGAGCAGAAACGCAATGCGATTATCAAAATGATTAATTACGACAAAAAATCAATGATAGATAAAATAAATAGAGTTGATCTTATGTCAATAAAGGCTGAAAATGCAAGCACTATTCAAATTCTGAATAATAATAAGACATCTTACTTGACAATGGCACATGAACTTGCAAAACTTGCAGCTGGATTATCTAAGAAAGACAGTGTGATATCAGAAGATTTAATTGACAGATATACTCTTGATAGTGACAAATATTCTCATGAATATACAAGACTTGAAATATACAACGCCCTACTTGAAATCGCAAAAGCAAACTATAGTAAGGAAGTCATTGGGGAAATCAAAGAAGAAACCCACAAGAATGTAGTTGATGGTATGCTTGAGATCCTTAAAAATCCAGAAAAATATGTCATTTCTGATGATTTACAAGCAATTGTAAATAGCGAATCACTTCAAAAACTTGTTCCTATTACACAGGCAGTCAAGAAAGCCGAAATAAGAAAACAAAAAGAAGAAGAAAAAGCAAAAAGAAAAGACAAAAAAGAGAAGACTGCGAAAGAACAACCTAAGGCTAGAAAAGCAGAAGAAAAAGGATCTGACGACGGAAGAAGCATTTAATCATCTAACAAACTAAAACACCTTAATAGACAACATTAAGGTGTTTTTTGTTTCTATCATTCTGTTGTTTTTATTATTTTTATTTATTTAATCGATTTTTTAGATTTTCTATATTTATAATTCTCGGTTAAAAAAAGAAAGACTATTAATGTCTTTCTAAGATTATATATTCAACAGCCTGAAAAACACCATATCTTTCTTTTAAGTAACTGTTTTGTAAAGCAAAGTGGCAAATTACCGACTTTTGCTTTTTAATTTTAATTACATGTATTAATGTAACATCTTTTTTAAATATTGACCGGTATAAGATTTCTCATTTTGTGCCACCTGTTCTGGAGTTCCTTCGGCGACAATTTCTCCACCACCACTGCCACCTTCTGGGCCTAAATCAATGAGATAATCTGCACTCTTGATAACGTCAAGGTTATGCTCAATGACAACAACGGTATTTCCATTTTCCACCAGCCTATTTAAAATGTTTATCAACTTTCGAACATCATACATATGAAGGCCTGTGGTTGGTTCATCTAGTAAATAGATAGTCTTTCCTGTTGATTTTTTAGATAGTTCTGTCGCAAGTTTAACTCTTTGAGCCTCCCCACCTGAGAGCGTTGTAGCAGGCTGACCGAGTTTTATATAATCAAGTCCTACATCATGAAGAGCCTGTACTTTATTCTTTATGGACGGTATATTTTCAAAGAATTTGAGAGCCTCTTCCACCGTCATGTCAAGTACATCAGCAATGCTCTTATCCTTATATCTCACCTCCAATGTTTCGCGGTTATAGCGATTGCCCTTACAAACTTCACAAGGCACGATAATATCAGGCAAGAAATACATTTCAATTTCCTTTACGCCAGCGCCTTCACAGGCTTCACATCTTCCCCCTTTCACATTGAAAGAAAACCTTCCGCTTCCATATCCACGCGCCTTCGCTTGAGCAGTAGACGCAAAAAGATCGCGAATATAGGTAAACATACCAGTATAGGTCGCTGGATTTGAGCGTGGAGTGCGTCCAATTGGTGATTGATCGATATTGATAACTTTATCTAATAGATCCACATTCTCAATCTTTTTATAATTTCCTTCAGCAAGGCTTGCATTATTTAATTTATTTGCAAGATAAGGATAGACAATTTCCGTCAATAGTGACGACTTGCCACTCCCAGACACCCCTGTTATACAAGTAAATACGCCAATAGGTATATTCACATCAATGTTTTTGAGATTGTTTTGTTTCGCACCCTTTACTTTAAGATAACCCTTGGCTTTGTGTCGAACGAGTGGAACTTCAACCTTTTCTTCACCACGCATAAACTTAGCCGTAATGGACGAGCCGTGCTCAAGCATATCTTGATAGGTACCATTGCCAACTATTTCACCGCCATGCACTCCAGCATAAGGCCCGATATCCACGATCCAGTCTGCAGATGCGATTGTATCTTGATCATGCTCTACCACTATCAAAGTATTGCCAAGATCACGAAGATGTTTAAGTGTCGCAATAAGTTTGTCATTATCACGCTGATGTAACCCAATAGATGGCTCATCGAGAATATACAAAACGCCAGAAAGCCCACTGCCTATTTGGGTTGCAAGCCTGATTCTCTGCGACTCACCTCCTGACAGTGTTTCGCTAGAACGCGACAGGGTTAGATAATTTAACCCTACGTCTGATAGGAAATTAAGTCTTGCCTTAATCTCTTTTAAAATACTATTTGCAATTTCAGTTTTCTCTGTTGAAAGTTTCAAGTCATCAAAAAAATCTAGCAGTTTATCTACTGACATGTCGCAAACATCGGCAATATTTTTACCCTTAATTCGTATAGATAAAGCACTCTCATTCAGTCTTTGACCATGACACAAAGGACAAGTGACTTCGGTGACAAATTTTCCTATTTCAAATCTGACAAATTCGCTTTTGGCTTCGGCAAGTCTACGACGCAAGTTGTTCGATAGCCCTTCAAAAGACAGCGCTTTTTTGCCGTTAAAATGCTCATAGGTCTTATTTCTTGCCTCATTTTCATAAAGATCCAGTTTTTCTCCGTTATTACCATACAGCAGGATATCAATCTGCTTTTTAGGAAGATCTTTAACTGGCGTGTCAAGATCAATGTTATACTTCTTTGACAATGCTAGAAAATATCGCTCGGCAAGTCCACCACCATCAATTCTCCAGCCTGTCGCGTTGAAAGCCCCTTGTCTTATTGAAAGATGGCTATCTTTCAAAATCAAATCTTTTGAAACATCTGAATATACTCCAAGTCCCAAACATTTTGGACAGGCACCATACGGTGCGTTGAATGAAAATAATCTTGGAGTCACTTCCTCAAGTGTCCAGCCACAATATGGGCAGGCATAATTGGTAGAAAAAAGCTCTCTTTCCTCATCACACTGTACGATAACTATTCCAGAGCCGAGTTTTAAAGCAGTTTCAATACTGTCTGTTAGTCTGGAATTTACCCCTTCTTTTAGCACTATTCTATCGAGCACCACCATGATGTCGTGCTTGATATTTTTATCAAGTATGATCTCCTCATCTAGAGAATATATATTCCCATCCACCTCTACACGCACATATCCTGACTTTTTTAGACTTTCGAATTGCTTAGCAAAAGTCCCCTTTTCACCACGAGCAATAGGCGCAAGTATTGTAAGTTTGCTTCCGTTTTCTTTCTGAAGTACTTTATCGACTATCTGGTCAATGCTAACCTGAGAAATTGGCTTGTTGCAGTGCGAACAATATGGCACGCCAACTCTTGCGTAGAGAAGTCTTAAATAGTCATATATTTCAGTCACTGTACCAACAGTAGATCGCGGATTATGATTTGTTGTCTTCTGATCAATTGAGATTGCAGGACTAAGTCCGTCAATCGACTCAACGTCTGGCTTTTGTGCTTGTCCTAGGAATTGTCTTGCATAGGACGAAAGACTTTCAATATATCTTCGCTGACCTTCAGCAAAAATAGTGCCAAAGGCGAGGCTAGATTTGCCACAACCACTGACACCTGTGAACACTACTAATTTGTTTTTTGGAAATTCAAGATTAATATTTTTTAAATTGTTTTCTTTTGCACCTTTAATAATTATCGAATCTTTCATGTCTTTATTATACCACTTTTTTTGATATTTCAATAGTTTCGCACGCAATTTTTCTTAATTTAAAAATCATTTTTTCTTATTATATTTTTCGAGTTGTTTTTTAAGTTTGGCTATTTGATTTCGAAGCTCGATTGCCCTTTCAAAATCAAGTGCACCTGAGGCAATCTTCATCATTGCAGTCAATCTTTCAATCTCTTTAGGAATTTGATCTTTATTTAAATTATTCTTTTCAATTTTCTTTGTTATCTCAAGACTATTCTTGACATCTTTTATAATAGTCTTTGGCGTTATGCCATGCTCTTCATTATATTTCTGTTGCAAAGCGCGTCTATTATGAGTCTTGTCAATTGCTCGTTTCATCGAGTCTGTCATCACATCTGCATACATGATCACCCTTCCATTTGCATTTCTTGCAGCTCTGCCAATGGTTTGTATCAGCGCTCCTTCGCTACGCAAAAAGCCTTCTTTATCAGCATCAAGTATAGCCACAAGTTCTACCTCAGGCATATCTAGCCCTTCTCGCAAAAGGTTTATCCCAACAAGCACATCAAATTCCCCCTTGCGCAATCCATTTACAATTTCCACTCGCTCCATGGTATCAATTTCAGAATGCATATACTTTGTTTTGAAACCATGCTCCTGTAAGTAGAGAGTCAAACTCTCCGCCATCTTTTTTGTAAGTGTTGTGACAAGCACTCTTGCATTGTTACTTATGACTTTTTCAATCTCCTGCATTAAATCTTCTACTTGCGTCTTTATTGGACGCACATCCACAAGCGGATCAAGAAGCCCTGTCGGTCTTAGTATCTGTTCAACAACCGCTCCTGCCCTTGACAACTCATAATCGGCTGGCGTTGCAGAAACATATAGAACTTGCCCTAGTCTTTCGTTGAATTCATCAAATTTGAGCGGTCTATTATCTTTTGCGGCTGGAAGTCTAAAGCCATAATCTACAAGTGATGTTTTTCTTGCTCTATCTCCATTGTACATGGCACGGATCTGTGGAAGTGTCATATGGCTTTCATCAATGATGGTCAAAAAATCCTTTGGAAAATAATCTAAAAGAGTATAAGGCGCCTCCCCTTCCTGTCGCCCATCAAAGTATCGTGAGTAATTCTCAATGCCACTGCAATATCCTACCTCTCTTATCATTTCAATGTCGTAGGACACGCGCTGACCTATACGCTCAGCCTCTATGAGTTTGCCTTCTTGAGTAAACTCCTCAACAGCTTTCACCCTATCCTTTTCTATCTGTTCAAGCGCTCGCTCACGCACATTTTTGCTTGCCACATAATGAGTTGCTGGATAAACTGACACAAGCTTTAATCTATTTATAAGATTGCCACTTACAGGATCGAAATTATAAATTCTATCTATCTCGTCACCAAAAAATTCAATTCTTATTGCAAGTTCAGACTGACTAGAAGGAAAGATATCCAAGATGTCACCCTTTACACGAAATGTAGAGCGTTTAAAGTCAATGTCATTGCGAGTGTATTGTATATCTATAAGTCGCGAGATGACTTCATCACGATCAATGACATCTCCTTCACGCAAAGCTATGTGAAGATTATAGTACTCATCAGGGTTGCCTAGTCCATATATGCACGAAACTGAAGCCACTATTATTACATCTCTTCGCTCTAATATAGATGCTGTGGCGCTTGACCTAAGCTTATCTATTTCATCATTGATTGACATATCCTTCTCAATGTAAGTGTCTGATGATACAATATAGGCTTCGGGCTGATAATAGTCATAATAGGAAACAAAATATTCCACACGGTTATTTGGAAAGAACTCTTTAAATTCGTTGCATAATTGTGCAGCAAGCGTCTTGTTGTGAGCGATGACAAGTGTTGGCTTATTCATCTTTTTTATCAGATTTGCCATTGTGAATGTCTTTCCGCTTCCTGTTACTCCAAGCAGGACCTGCTCTTTTAAACCATCACAAAAGCCCTCATAAAGCTTTTCGATAGCTTGAGGTTGATCGCCACTTGGCTGATATTTAGATTGTAAATCAAAAATTAAATCACCTTTCATCTCGTCCATAGACTGATTATATCAAATTTTCATCGAAAATAGAAATGATATTTACATATGTGCATTTCTTTGATTGCAAAAAATACATTTAGGCTTTGCTATAAAATTATAGATCAAAAAATTTAAAAATATTTTTCAACTCATGTCTTAAAAATAGCTTTCAAAATAAGACCAAAGACAAAACTAACGGTGGCTAAAAATATACTTCGAACAATAAGCATATACAACGCCTTCTTTTGTTTTTTAGCGTCGTGCAGATATGTCTGTCCCTTTTTCTTTAACTTCACACAATAGAAATAGCCATTCTTTGAATCAGATATAACATATTCTAGATAGTTTTGAAGCGCAAGACTTGCCATAATCTCGTCAATTTCACTGACAGATAAAACATATTTCTTGCAAACCTGTTTTGCAATGTCGCTTGGAGAAATAAGATATGTCTTTTTCCCAGTACATACCTTGCAAAGATATTTTAATATCAATTTCTCCTTCTTATCAGGCATCTATTCCCTCGCAAGAGATATATAGAAAATTATCTGCAAAAAGAAAAAGAATTATACTTGTTTGCATTTATTAATAAAAAGCTACTTAAATTCTATTTACTTGTAAATTGCATAAGAATAAAAGAAATACAAAAAATAATATTATGTTAGACACAAAATATATTGAAATATTAAAAATTATCAAGAAAGAGGCGCCAAACGGAAACTTCGCTCTGCTTGAAAGCGAAGATATTCTCTCTGCTCTTCCTAAAAAATTGCATATTGATAAGTCAGCATTAAAAAAAGCAATCGTACACCTTGAACATCTTGACTATATAACCATAAAATATGACGACGATGGCATATACTGTATTGCAATTATGCCACTTGGCGAAGATGCAATTAATAATACCAACAAAAACGTTAGAGAAAGCCCCATTAAGAAAAATTTGTACGCCGTTGTTTTCTTCTTAAGTGCATTTTTAGGCGCAGTCTTAGGCTGTGTAATAATGTGGCTTATTT
>CALVNK010000008.1 GCA_944349615.1 uncultured Clostridia bacterium | reverse complement strand
GATGAGTGTGCGTTAGCACACAAATTCGATAGAATTTATTAAAATTTTATGATAGTAAAATTTTAACATCACATAGTATATATTACAAAATTTTTTCTGATTTGTCCATACTAAAATCAAAAAAAATAAAAAATATTTTTGTAAAAATGTTTAAATATTTTACAAAAATATGTTTTTGTGTTATAATGCAGAAGTATTTTCGTGTGGTGATTAAAATGAAAGAACTATCTATCTCTGAAATTTACAATGACAAGAGTTTACCTTTGTCCGACATGAAGACTCGTATTTTTAAAAGATGTACAGATATTTTACTAAGTTTAAAAATTCAACCAGATGTATTGGGCTTTGATTATTTGCGTAGAGCAATAATGTTTTGTCTTGAAAATCAAGATTTACTTGAAAATATCACAGGCTCTCTTTATCCATGTCTTGCTAAGTATTTTGGGGTAAGATCAACCATTATAGAAAGATGCATGAGAGATGCGGTTAATACTGCTTTTGTCAAAGGTGGGCTATTAGGTTTAAACAATCTCTATAATAAAGTGATATATAGGAATGATTTTAGGCCATCTTCCAGTGAATTGATAGCCATTATTGTAGAGAAAATACGTATTGAAATAATTAAAAATAAACTTTTACAGCTAAAAGAGCAAACCGATAATTAAGATTATTATAATAAGTTTTGTATTATAAGTTTCAAAAAATAGATAAAATTATAAAATTTTTTTACATTTTTATTTGATAAAATTACTTTTTATGTTAATATTAATTATCTAAAAAAATAGTTTAAGGAGAATTTATGGCAAATATTATTAGAAATATGAATTTTAAACCAATACTTGAAAAGATCAATTATGAAAGATTGGGCGAGCCTACACCATCTTCAACTGTAAATATGCGTGTTTGGGATGAATTAAAGGTTGAAAGGTTGCGCTCTGATGCGGTAAAGGTTATCTTAACTAGAAATGTTAAGCCAGAGCCTAGTTGCATCTTTTCAATTGATGTTACCATTGGGGTAGAGGTTATCATCAATACTAGTGAATATGATAGCACTGAGGATCCTATCGAATTTTTCAAGACAAGTCCTGTAGGAAGAGTGCTTGCAGGTCATGCCTCTTGTATTTTGACTGAGCTTACTTTGCATTCGCAAATTGGACCAATGATTACTGCACCTGTTATTCAGCTTCCACAATAAAATTATTCCCCAATTTTATGGTTTTCTTGGGATCGAGAATTTGCCCTAAAAATTAAAAAATTTTGAGAAATTCTAAAAGAGAACTCTAAAAATCTTATAATTTTAGGGCAATTAAGAGTTATAAAGCTTTTAATTACAGAAAATCAAAATATCAACAACTAATTTTACGATTTATAAACCGAAGGAGAAATCATGTTATATGCAATCATTGCAATCATAGCATTGCTTTTAATTTTTGTTGTCGCTTCATACTTTATTATGAAAAAGACATATACCTTTAGATTAAATGAAAAAGACGTTACCTTAAAAAGTCAAGGCAACAGTATAAAAATCTTTTTGGAAGGATCATTGATAAGTACAACCCTTTATCCAAACCTTTATGGTGGTCAAGATATCGAGGTCAAGGTTGATAATACTGACTATGTGTTCAGTTGCAAGTCCAGTTCCTTTGGTTTTAAATTGCGAGTTGAGGTTTACAGTGGAGGCAATCTAGTCACTGATAACGGAGTCCTGCTCAAAGAAAATACTCAAAAAATAGATGCCAAAAAGGGAACAATAAACGATACACATAAAAATGAGAAGGTAGAAAAGTCTAGAGCAAAAAGCAAAAAAAACAGAAGAAGATGATAAAGAGAATTCAGACAAATAGATCTGAATTCTTTTTTCTATAGATATCTGAAAAATCTTTATTAATCAGAATTATAGTGGCTTATATGGTGCAATTGTTGTAAAAGATTTATTAGATAAATATTCAAGAGGCTTGTCTAGCGAGCCAAATGTGATTTTGACGCAGGCTAGAGTCTGGTATCTATATTTAAATTTATCTTTCTGTAATTTTCCATATTTACCATCGCCAACAATGGCGTGATTAAGATAGGCAAGGTGTGCTCGAATTTGATGTGTTTTACCTGTAATTAGTCTTATTTCTACAAGGCTTGAGTTTGTATAATTTTCAATTGTTTTGAAAGCATTTTTAATTTCTTGACTGCCTTTAATTTTATTGTCGGTTATCAAAACGCGTGCATTTTTTTCATCTTTTTTTAGGTAGGCACAATAAATTTTTCCATCAAAATTTGTTTTTCCATAGACGAGTGCTTGATAGATTTTTTCAAGTTTTCTCTTTTTAAATGCCTGTTGTAAAATTTGTTGACTTATTTTGTTATTGGCCAAAATCACAAGACCGACAGTGTTGCGGTCAAGTCTATGAACAGGCAGGGCATTTAGTTTTTCACAAAGACCACCTTGGCCTTCAATCTCAATGTTGACAGGTTTATCGGCGATTATCACGTTCTCATCTTCATAGACAATTTTTATATTTTTCTCTCTTAAAGACGCTTTGTCATAAAATACTGTCACAGTGTTGCCACTTTTTAACAAAATATTTTCTTTCACTCTTTTACTATCAACAAGAATATCCTTATTTTTAATAAGGCGCATTGCTTGTGAATATGAAAAGCCAATACCGGTAAGAACTTTTAAAAGTTTTTCTTCTTTTTTTATTTTTATTTCGGTTTTTTCCATAACAACATTGTACTAAAAAACAATTAAAAAATCTATCATTTTTTTAAAAAAAGTTGAATATTATATTTTGAATATTTTTTTAAATTTTTAAATCAAATTAGGAGGAAAAAATGTATTCACTTCATCTTGAAAATGGCTTGCTTATGATAAAGGGCGCAACAAAAGTAATCTCTTCAACTCAAACTTCTGCTTGTGTAGAAACGGATGAAAACTCAATAGTTGCAAGCGGTCAAAATATTGAGGTTAAAAAGTTAAATTTAGAAGATAAGGAAGTGTGTTTTTCTGGAAACTTCTCTTTATTAAAATTATCTTCTCAAAGCGTAAAACAGCCACTTCTTAAACGAATTTTTAAGTAGGCTTTTTATGCTATATCCTACTTTAAACCAACCAATAGTTATGCTTGTAATATTTTTCGCAGGCTTTGCAAGCGGATTTTTATTTGACTTTGCATTTTTGCTTAAAAAGGGCTTAAATAATATAAAATTAGTCAATGTTTTTTTTGATTTCCTTGCCTGCATTTTTTCATTTGTAATTTATTTTGTCGCAAATCTATATATTAATTACGGTCAATTCAGAGTATTTGTTGTGGCAGTATTTATTATTGCTTGCCTTTTGCAAAGGGTATTAAGCAATCAAGTATTAAAATTCTTTATGATGATAGTCGCCAAAACAAAAAAAAATCACAGATTATAATTGAAATTTTTGATTGAATTTGCTACAATTGTCTTAATGAATGACGACAAGAAAAAAAAATTTATAAAATGGAGCATAATAATCGGGCTTGCGCTTTTGATTATCTTTGTGATTGCCACCTCCATTGTCTTGCATTTTAAAAGACAGGATTTAAACGACCTAAATAATAGACTTGAAAATTTATCACTAGAAGAAATATTGGAAGATGAGTCGCAAAATCCAAACCATCAAATCACAATCACCAAAAGCATATAAAAAAATTTTCATCTATAATTTTTTCAAATTTTTAAATAGTCAACTTATATTTCAAAATTTATCTATCCTAGTTTTATTTAAGTATAATATTATACTTATTTTTTATAATGTATATAAAATTATTTATTTTGTTTGCTTAATTAAATAAAAAAGTGCTATTATGAAGATAATAAGAGAAGAAATACTTGCTGTAAAGATATAAAAAGGAGAAAGTATGAAAAGATATATATTCTCTTTGTTTGCAATTATCGGTTTGTCACTTATTGTACTTTGTGGTTGTAATACACCGGATACTAGGAGTGCAAACTTTTTGAGCGACGAGTATATTTTGTCAATTGGTGATGATCTTGATCTAAATAGTCAGTTAAATCTTGATGACTATAGTTATGAGGATATCACTTTTTCTTCGACAAATCAGCAAGTTTTAGAAATTAAAGATGGCAAGGCAAATGCACTATCAAGTGGCACAAGTGTGATTTTTGCATCGATAGGTGGCGAGAACATCGCATCGACAAGTGTATTCGTAAAATATCAATATTCAAAAGTTAGCAATATTCAAATTGACAATAATGGATATATCACTTGGCAAAGACCCAGTATTGTTTATGACAGTAATATAATTTATCCTTCTTCATATATCGTCCATGTAAAAAATATAACAAATGTTGTTCCATCCGAGCAAGCCGAATTGCCATTTTCTTCATTTGAAAGCGAATATGGTCTAAATTTACATGAAGAGGGCTTTTCTTTTGGACAATATCAAGTTGTAATCGAGGTAGTTGGTGATGATATTGCTGATGGTGTGGCCTTTGATGAAGATAATAGTGTGGTTTTAAATTATGGAGTGATGGGAACAATTAATAATATTACCTTTACTCCATCCTTAGATGAAAATAAATCTGCCACTCTCAGTTGGACTAGACAAGAGAATGCCAAAGCCGAATATGATATATATCTCAACGGTTTTATGATTGGCACGAATGTTGCCACAAATTATTTTACATATTCGTACCTTGGACTTGATGAAGGAAGTCAATATCAAATGCAAATTGTTGCAAAAGATACAACGGGTTCTTTGCTTGAAACAACAACATTTTTCGATGTCATAGTTCTTGATAGGATAAATGCATCATATGTGCCAGCCAACGATAAGAATCCTGATGGCTTGGTTTCATGGCAAAGTGAGGAAAATGCATTTGGATACTATGCTTTGGTTACAAATGCAGACTTGCAGACAATTGTACTTGAATATGACATTGATGAATTTGGTGGCCAAACTTTGGAAGGTGGCGGAAATGGAGATGTTAATATTCAAATAATTGCTAAGGGCGGATATAGCAATGGCACCATCTATATAAATAGTTTTGCAGGTGAAGAATTGCAAGTTTGCAAACTTGACAAACCTAGTGCTACTGTGACTATGAATGGTGACAAAGCATTTATTGAGATTCAAAATTATGAAAACAATCAAAAATTTATCTTGCGATATGCTGACAATCAAGCAATTTTTGAAGGGAATAGTCATGAAATAGATTTGTCTACTTTAAGCGCGGGCGAATATACCTTAAACTTACAAGCTTTGCCTACTACGGACGGTAAAAACTATCTTACTTCGGATACTTTCATCTATAATTTTGTTGTACTTGAAGATTTTTCATCCTTTACTCACACTCTCTCGGGCAAAACTTCAACTTTCAGTTTTAATGAAATCGAAAATGCAAATTATTATACTATCTCTGTCAATGGCAATATTCTTGAAGATGTTGAGTATACTATAGATAATGGAAAAGTTGTATACGTGGTTGATCTTTCCACAATTTTACCAAATGAAAATGAGTATTTGGTTGAATTTACAGCTGGGAGGATTGTTGGTGGACGAGAAATAGCGGTTATTTCAACCTATCAAAAGACCATTCAAGTGCTTCCAATTGTCACTCAAGCAGACAGCCAACAAAACGGAAGATTTGATTGGAATAGTGTAAGCAATGCAGAGTACGAATACCAGATAATTAAGTACACTGATTCGAATAGACAGACAATCGACACAGAATATGATTCTAAAATTACAGACCAAACTTACACCACCGAGAGTTTGACTTATGGCTACTATTCAATCATTATTTATACTCGCTCTAGTGATACAAGTTCGTATTTTGACAGCGATTTTTATACTCAAGAGGAAGGCGAAGGGTATTTCAAAGCAGATTTTATCGTGACTAGCCAGATAGAAAGTCCAGAAATTTCTTTCTCGTGTGCAAGCGGAGAGAATATTCTCACAATTCAGGGAGTCGAATTTGGTGGCGGATATGATGTCTACGTTGACGGCGTAAAGGATGGCACCATAGAAAACAATGATGATAACTATGCTCTAGATATTGAATATCGTTTTGCAAATGTATTCAGTACTGTCAAAAACTACACGATCACAGTAAACGCTCAAAGCGGAACTAAATATGATTCAACTCTTCATACTATCTCAGACACCTCAAGAATATACATACAAAGACTTTCTCAGCCACAGTTTACAGTGAGCGAAGCCTATAACGAATTTTCCTATGCCAAAACTGAAGAACTTTTAAATGTAACTATGATAGACAACGCCTCCAAAGTTGATGTTGCCCTTGATGGTCAACTGTTAAACTCTGATGGTGGCAGTACAGTCAACATGATCAATTATAGCAAATTTGACAATGAGTTTACCTTGCTTTTAACTTTTAGAGCAGGTGTAAACCAAGACGATCAATACTATATGGATAGTTTGACACGTACTGTAAATTTCGAGCGTGTTGCTACTCCAACAAATTTCTCTTATCAAAATGGCAATCTTTATTGGACATTAAGTGACACAAGAGTTGAAAGATATGATATTATCATTGAACTTACAACGACATCGATAGGCTCATCATATTATAGACATTCATTCGCTCCGCCGAGTGACACCGGCGAGAGTGGGAACAATTTCTCTTTTGATATTCAAAGTGTAATTGACAATCTAATTTCAACTAAAGAAAACAACTTCAGTGAAAATTATATGCGAGCAAACTCTGTCAAATTTTATCTAGTTGCCCACGCAAATAGACTTAGCGATGATCAAAGCATTTATATCTTGCCATCATCAAATGCTGTGACTGTGCTTGGTGCAAACTTTGTGGAAGTTGAAAGACTTGCAGATGTAACTTTATCTTTTAATACAGAAAGTCTTATCCTTTCATGGACAAGTCCAGCAGAAAACACAACATACAATATCTATGTCAACGATGAACGGATCAGAGAAGGAGTGTCGTCAACCGAAATGAATATCGGCGATCTAGGTCTTGATTTACTTACTCAAAAGGCTATATATATTGAAACCAAAAACAGAAATTATCTTGAAGGAAATGACTCAAACACCATTTATATTACACAACTAAGACCAATAGAAAAATTTACTTATGTTTCTACAAACAATAGTATATCATTTGAAATCACATCCAATCTTGCAAACACCCAAGCAGTACAGGTAAACGGCAGTAATGACAATGTGAATTATACAGCATATTCTGCAGTTGGGACTATAGATCTTTCCAACTTTTCAACTGATGAATTGGTATTTCAGGTTATAGCCGAAAACAACACTGATCAAAGTGGGTATTACTACATAAACTCTGCAACTTCAACAATCAAAGTTGTCAATGTTGAAACGCAATCAGAAACGCAATCAATAGTTATATATATAAACGAACAAGATAATACAATCAATTGGAATAATGCTGTGCCAGACATGACAGCAACTATAAATAATATTAATCCTATAACATATTTCCTTACAATAAAAAATGGAGAAAACACATACTCAACTCTTTCAACTCCAAGTCTTTCATACTCGATAGAGGCTCTTGAGGATGATCTTAATGTGAGTTTTGAAAGTGGAAATGTCGAGGTTTCTGTAAGTGTCGTCATTGCTGATTATTCTTTTGCACCGACAGGTGATATGATTGCTTATTATGGCACAACGCAAAGTGACCCTAAAACTTTGCAAAAACTTCCTAGCGTTGCAGTAAACAACAGTGAGATTATTATTGCAAACCAATCCAATATTGACAGTTATTTAGATGGATATGTAGTTTATACATTTAGTAAAAATGATACATGGGGAAACGATTCAATAATTAACGTAACAGTCAATCCAGACACTGAGCAAGAAATTGAATTTTCATTGAATCTTGCCAATGGCAATATTAACCGTAGCGAAGGAATATATTACTCCTTTGCAGTAAGTGGAGATAATTGTCAGTTATCAATTTATAGAGAAGCATTCAAAAATCAAAACAACATTATACAATTTAAAGTTAGCAAAAATGGGGCAATTTCATCTGAAAACAGCATTGTATCTTTATCAAGGATGAATGATATTGCCACTTGCTCAGTAAATCCTGAAGGAGTTTTGACAATTCTCAACAATGAAGACAAATCTTCAGTTTTTGTGGAAATCAGTATAGGCACCGAAACCATCACCGCGAATTATTCTCTATTCAATGTGCAAGAGGAGGGTTATGAAAATTTAGAAAGCCTTGAAATTTACCTTATAAGTGATGGTGAAAATGTTGGACTGCTGGATGGAAAGAGTGGAAATTACACAATAAGATTAGTTTTCTTTGACAGTGATTCGACTAGGTTGCCATCAAAAAATAGCCTTGACATTTCAGGTGAAAAATTTGGTGGATTATCCAGTGTCAACTTGCTTGAGGAAGGGAGCGTACTTTTGCAGGTCGCAGGTACAACAATAACAAGCGACAACCTTGATGAATATGAATTTGTAGTAAGATATAACGGAATTATAAAGACATTTACTCCGCGCATTTATGATTTATCTGTAAATTCGCTTAAGATTGGAATGCTTGAGATAATACAACTCTTTGGTGACAGCGTTACCACAGGTTCACTTGATTTTGAATTTAATGTTAGAAAAAACAATTCAATCTATGGTGAATGGCAATCGATAAGTTACAGTTATCAAACTGAATCAAATTATCAAGGATTTTTAAAGAATCAAACCTTATCGTCAGATTTTGATTATTCACAAGATTATATCTGCTTCGCAAGAGAGGTAGATACTGACAACACATCCTATTTCAATGTAAAGTTTTTAAATACTCTAGATGAGAGTGCAGGCACAAATTATAGATATATTGATGCTATAAATATAGCAGGCTATCTAAAAAAGGATACACTAGGGAACATCGTTGCTTTTACAAATGCAGAAGGGATAAACGATGGCTTTACATATCAGGCCGTTTATGCAATATCGTTAAATGATCTATTAGAGAACTTTGATTATGGTATTTTCGAAATTGAAATATCGCGTATAGGGAAAAATGGAGAGGATTTCATTCAATATTCAAGTGTTAAATTTGAAGTTATGAAATTAAATCAAATTAACGAAAATATTCGCGAGCAAAACAATGTATTATCCTGGACTTGGCAGGCGACAGGTATAACTGATGAAGAATACCAGCCAAACGGCTATTATATAGAGTTTAATGTTTTCTCGTCAGCATCGGCCGATGCAGAAATTGAAACAACTATCAAGTATTTTGTAACAGCAAACCAGTTTGACCTATCTCAAAGAGGAATTTTGGAAGTTGGAAAATATTATAGACTATATATCTATGCTATTTCAGGCAATAGCAGTATAATAACATCAAATCCAAGAGAATATGTTCAGACAATCTTTAAAAATCAAACCCCTGCAAAGGTTGTTGTTCAAGACGGAAAACTCCTATTTGATACTGAAAATTTTACCATAAAAGGAATAACGTCTACAGGCGAGGTCGATATAGTTTCAAGTTTGCAGGAAATGTTAGATACAACTCCAATCGATCAGTTCACAGTTGCTAATAACCAGATTTTCGCTGGCAGTAATACATTAGCAATCCCTACAAGTTTTTCATACCCCCTTAATTTCTCTACATCAGAGGTTGGCACAACAACAAATATTAGTTTGACTTTTACTAATTCATCAAATCAATCGTATAGCATGACAGTTTCGGCAGTACACCTATTTAATTATATTCAAGTTGAATATTATGCAAACAGTACAGCACAAGGTCAAGACCAAAAAACCACTGCTTCTCTTGCTGATGTTCTAATGGTTTTGTATAACCAGCATCAAAATGAAAGTGCCAATTTAAAGAGCCTTGCTGATTTCTTAAATGGGTCAAATTATGGAATAGGGGCAGATAGCATTTTGTTTGATGATTATGGCTCCAGCATTCCAAGTGGTGAATATAACTTATATGCTGTTCACCTAGGCGTTGTGCAAGGAAATATTGATTCTGATGGGACGGATACTGTAAAGTTATACTTAACCTCTGCCCCTGAGATCTTACTCAGCCATGAAAGTGAAGGATACTATGTTCGGGTGAGAGCGACAACTTTATCTGACGGAAGTGAAATTCAAAGATACAAGATGGTGTTTAGATATAACTATCAGTCTACTATTAAACTATATAGTTCTGAAGAATTACTAGAATTTGACATTGAGTATACCTCGACAGGATGGCAAATCAAACTCAACGGTACAAATATTGAATATGATATAGATGATGATCAAGAAAATGATGTAATTTCCACTGTAACTATATCAGGAGACGGACGCTCTTACTTTAAAATCAACTTGACCGCTCTTAGAGATGCTCTTAATTTTAGCGACTTAGGTTTTGACAGAGAATTGATTTTAAATAAGGACATAAGAGTAGATATATATGCTGTAGCACCTGATTATGAAAGTGATACTGTTGTACCTGATAACAATGTTTATGTGCTCAATGGCAAGAGTGCTCACTTTAATTTGCATTTCTTAAATCTTGAAGCCAATTCTATATCCTTTGAAGATGGACAGATGACGGTCTCTGTTGTACATAATACAACAAGTCCAAACACTATACTTTTGAGATATCGTACGACAAATCAGGGCGAGACTAGCGAAGAGATTGAGCCGGCTAGTTCTGAAAGTGGAAATTTAAGTGATATTAAGACCACTATCAACTTGCCTAGTGATGGCACTTATCGATACATAGTCATATCTCTAAATGGTGCTATATCGCGAGATTACATGAAGGTAGAAAGCAAATCCTACGCTATAGAAAACCTATATAAAATGCAGGCGCCAACTTTGACTGTTTCGAACAACAATCTAGTGATTTCGCTTGGAACAAACAATCTCAATATTATAAGTGGGATGAAATTTAAATTAGGATCCTCCACAGAATATTTCGAGAATGCAGTATATGAATATAGAGATATTATGTCAAACTTTACATCAAGTTCGTTTATCTATCAAGTGGGCATTGAGGAAAACGAACTAAATGCACGCAGTTTTAGTGCTTATCTTTTAGGGAATTCTGGGAATTTAAGTTATTCGCCAGATACACAAGCACAGTATTCTCATGGAGCTGACTATATTTGGACATTTACAAGTTCAAATCAGACAGGTGGAGATTATTCTAATTATGTAATATTCTCATCAAGTGCTGCTTATATTAACGCTCAAATGCTAGATGTAATCGTCAGTTCAAGTGTAGAAAATGGAAGCTTTGTATGGACAACTGAAAATGAGTTGCCTCCTCTTCAAGATGCCGAAGGAAATTCTGCACAATTAATTTATCAAATTGATATAGACAACTATATAAAAACAGAAAGGTGGAATGGAAATCAAGCCACCATTGAATTTAGTTATGATTCTACAAATACTTATTATACTACAGCAAAATCATTGAGTTACATATATTTCAGTAATAGTTTTGATCATTACATAATAAATGTTACAGCATTATCAGGCTATTTGGTTGATCCATCGACAACTACAAGTTCATATGTACAAACGGTTGAAGGTGAGGCCTACAATATTAGACAACCGTCATATTATACCTCACTCGACAATGCTCAGGTAGCGGTTTTGCGTAATAAAACGATCACATTAGGAGATTTTTCAGGTACCAATGAAGGCATTACAAGATCGCAAATTCCTTCATTGCCAAGTAATTCATATAGTATTTCAAACGGTGCTATAACATTTATTCTTCCAAACATTCAATATGGAGGTGTTGGTGGATATACTCAAACAGAGTTAGAAAACGCACTTGCCATTCATGCAGTGTATGGAGAGACTAACTTAAAACTAACGGGAGTGTACACCTTCCAAAGTTCTTCAAGTGGGACAGTTGTTAATTTTAAACCTGATGAAAATCAGATATTAACCACAAGTCTTTCAATAGAAATATATTTCACAGAAATGAATAAACTAATGAGTAAACCACTTACAATTTCCAATGTCATCAAATTGCCTGATATTACAAGCAGTTATTATACAACCGGATTAGAAACATCTGGTGTAAATTCAGGTCGAACTTATATTGATTTTGAAGAGTATTTTGAAAACTTTAGATATTCAGGGTCAAACACCAGTTACCAAATCGTGATCACTGAAACTGTTGGTGAAACATCAACACAATACCAACTTACCGCATCGTCGACTCGTTATTATTTAACTGAGAATTCTACAATTCAAATTCAGGTATGTGATGCCCAAGGCGATGGAGCTATTATCAACAGAGTTCTGTTCTTATACAGCAACACCTTGACATTTGAAATATTAGAGACAGTCATCTCTGATGAAACTACTACTCTTTTAAACATATCATGGGATGATACATATAAGAGATTTGTATGGCAGTGGGCAGAAAGTGACGAGCAGGAATATGATTATTACTATTATTTACGTTTTAACACTGGGGGCATAGAAGACGGAATTACTTTAAACAACTATTATATGCCTTCTCAAAGCGGAAGAGTCACATCTTTCTATATTCAAGCTCGAAATAGAGCTAGCGAAAACACACTTTATACCTTTTCATCTCAAATTGTATTTAGTGGCAACGTAAATCCATCTCTGTATAGCGGTGGGAATGGCACCGAATCAAATCCTTACTTAATTGCAGACAGTACAGATTTCTATAACATATTTATAAGGAATTCTGAAAATGAAAGATACTACTTTGCACTAAATTCAAATATTGAAGTCAATATTGCCGACATGATAGCCCATGTAGAAGAAAATGGTGGACAAAGAGAGGATATCCTGACCTTCTATGGCCACCTTATAGGACGCGACAACACACTTACTATCAGTGCGACAGGTTTGATGGATATGCAATCAAGCTATAGCAAGGTTATCAATGGTCTTGGAAATGATAGCATTGCATTTGATAAGTATGTTGCGTTATTCCACACTCTAGATAGTCAGGCAAGCATTGAAGACTTGAATATTAATTTCAACATCAACCTTTCAATGCAAAATGCCACAAATGCAATATTAAGTTCACTTGTTCTTTACAATTATGGAACAATTTCAGGGGTTACTTTGAGTAGTGTAAATATTGCTGGGCTTTCTACGACCGCTCAATCTGCAAGCAATATTATGGTTGGCGGAATTGCTGGCATAAATCTTGGCGACATTGTAGAAGCAAGAGATAACGCAAGCTTTACTTACAATGCGTCAAGATATATAAGGTTTGGCTATGGCGGTATTGCAGCATTCAATGATGTAATAGAAGGAGATGCTGGAAGAATTATCTATTCATTCTCGCAAGGCAATAAGACAGTAAATATTCAATCTGCAAATGCAATCGCTCTTTTAAGCGGAATTGCAATCAACAACTACTCACTTATTTCATCTAGTGGAAATTCTGGCAACTTCACAGTTACAAATAGTGGCAGTGTTTCATCATTTACTGTGTATGTTTCTGGCATTACCATCTTGAATTCAAATGGAACCTTAAATTATCTATATAATACAGGTACATTTACAAGGGCTCAAGTAGGCACAGTCTATACAAGTGCAATCAGTTATTCAGTAGTTGGTGGCACTGTCAACACACTTGTTGATACATCTTCATCGCCACTCGTAGTGTCCTGCACAATTACACCGACAATTCAAGGATTGCTCTATGCCGATCAGTCGGCAGGCACTAATCCAAACTTGCCAACCGAGGCACTTCCAACTCAAAGTACGACTATAACAACCGATCAAGGATATGTCCTTCGAATTGTGCCAACGTCAAGCACAGTTAGAGTGACAATAAGTAGATCGTGATTAAATTCAAATTGTAATTCATGAAAAATAAAGGACCTTCTGAAGGTTCAGACTGTAGACAAACGGCGCGACCGAAAAATTATAAATAATTTTTCTTGCATCGTTTACTGAAAAACGCCCAAAACCAGTCATTTAGGAATACTAAACTCCTGGCTTTGAGCATTTTTCGAGCCTTGCCTCGCTTGTTTTTCTACAGTCTGTTAATTTGTCGGCACATCGGACCTTTTTTTGAGATTTTAAAAGGAAATATTTTTTCTGAGAAAAAATGCAAAAATCAAATATAAATCAATAATAAATCAAAAAACGATAAAAAAACAAAAAAATATATCAAAAATCATATAATAATATATAAAAAGAAAATATTTAAATTTATTTTATTTATTTTAATTATTTTTTTATTTTGATTTTTTAATATATTTTAAATAAACATCTTTAAATTTTTAAATAAATTATTTTTTTGACTTTTAATGTTTTAATTCTAAATAAGTGCAATGGATAGTAAAATATAACATGAAAAAGTTTGTGATTTTTCTTTTAATTTTTGCTATTTGTCCATTTGTGCTTGTAGGATGTGATCAAAAAAACGAGATTGAACTTGACGATTATATCTTTTTAAATCTAGACTACCAAAGTGACAAAGTGTCTTTTCACTTATATTTTTCTGTTGATGAAAGTGGACTATCTTACCAAGGTGGAGAGATTGAAAAGCAAAAGTTTTTAAAAAATCTTGAGAAGAATATTGAAACAATAAGAATGGAATATCTCTTTTCGCTAGCACTTATCTATATTCAAAATCCAATCGAAGAATACAAAATCAACAGTGGTGTTTTAATTTCGCCTGTCATCTATAGTCGTGAAAAGGGCTTGATAGGATTTGACATAAACTATACAAGTCATAGCGCCTATAGGTATTATCACGGCTCATCTCCGTCAGGTGATACAAGCAAAAATCAAGGTAATATATTTTTATACAAACACTCCTCCACAGGACGAAATCCTTTTTCGGTGTCCATCAGTATAGGTCAAGGGCAGACTATACCGACAGGCGAAAGGTACAAGAATATGGTTATCGAAAGTTTTTCTGGCACAAACTATGGTCAGGAGTATATTGCTTCCTACAATCCTTCTTTTGTATATGACTATAGTTGTCCTTATAGTTATATCAAGACAGATGCCGATGTGAAACTTAAACAGAATAACACCTATCACAACTATTGGATAGAGAATGATTTAGAGGGCAAAACTATCACTCTAACCTTGCAATATCTCAATCTCTTCACCTGTCAAGTTTTTATTCTTGCCACTGTATTAATTGGCGCTTTTGTTGCTATTATCATCTGCAAAATCATAAAAAAGAAAAGATCTAAAAAAAGATAAGCCTTTTGTTTATTTTGATTTTTAGATACCATTTTCAAAATTAATTTAATATTTCTTTAACCATCTATAAATTGGGGTACTAAGATATGGATATTGTAAAAATCTTCCATATCTTTTTTTAATTTTCTTGAAATTTTATATAAGTTGTGATATTATTGTTAAGTTAAAAGGTAGAAAAGAATATGACTAATGAAAATGTGAGAAATATTGCGATTATTGCCCATGTTGACCATGGCAAAACTTCGCTTGTAAATGAACTTTTAAAGCAAGGCAGTGTATTTAGAGAAAATCAAGTTGTTGAAGATAGAGTTATGGACTCAAACGCACTTGAAAGAGAGCGTGGTATTACAATCCTTTCAAAAAACTGCTCATGCATTTATAATGGAGTAAAAATCAATATCATTGATACTCCAGGACACGCCGATTTTGGTGGAGAGGTGGAGCGCGTACTTAAAATGGTAGATGGCGTACTGCTTGTGGTTGATGCCTATGAAGGTCCTATGCCACAGACACGCTTTGTGCTTGAAAAGGCACTTGAGCTTGGACTAAAGGTGATCGTTGTCATCAATAAGATTGACAGACAAGATGCTCGCATCAAGGAAGTCATCGATGAAGTACTTGAACTATTTTTAGAACTTGATGCAAACGACGAACAACTTTCTTCGCCATTTATATTTGCATCTGCAAGGGCAGGCATTGCGTCTGAAGATCAAAACAAACTCGGGACTGATATGAAACCGCTTTTTGAAAAGATCATCGATTATATTCCTGCTCCTAGTGGCGATGAGAATGCACCTGCACAAATGCTTGTGTCATCAGCCGAGCACAATGACTATGTGGGCAAGCTTGCAATCGGCAAGATCACTCGTGGCAACCTTAAAGTAGGACAAAGTGTGGTGTTATGCAATTTCCACGAGGAAGGCAAAAAGATAAGAAGCAAGATTGTAAGTCTTTATGTATTTGAAGGACTTAAAAAAGTCCCTGTTGAAAGTGCAGGAATTGGCGAAATCGTATGCGTTGCAGGGCTTGAAGGCGTACAGATAGGTGACACAATTTGTGATAGTGCCTTAATCGAGCCTATTGAATTTGTAAAGATTGCCGAACCTAGTGTTGAAATGACATTTATGGTAAATGACAGTCCTTTCGCTGGCAAAGAAGGTAAGTTTGTCACATCTAGACACTTGAGAGATAGGCTTTATAAGGAAGCTGTTAAAGATCTTTCGCTCAAAGTTTCTGATGGCGAAACGGCTGAGCAGTTTAGAGTTTGCGGACGAGGTGAGATGCACCTTTCTATCCTTATTGAAAATATGCGCCGTGACGGATATGAATTTCAAGTTTCTATGCCTAAAGTGCTTATAAAGGTAATCGGCGGGGTGAAGTGTGAGCCTATTGACAGACTTATCCTTGATGTTCCAGATGACTGCACAGGTGTAGTTATGCAAAAGATGGGTATAAGAAAGGGCGAACTCATTCAAATGACTCCACATGGAAGTCGAATAAAGATGGAATTCTTTATCCCAGAGCGTGGCTTATTTGGCTTTAAAAGTGAACTTTTGACAGATACTCGTGGAGAAGGTATCATAAATTCAGTATTCCACGACTATGAACCTTGGAAGGGCGAGATCAAAAGGCGTGACTATGGCTCGCTTATCGCTCACGAAACAGGCGAGGCGATTGTATATGGACTTTACAACGCTCAAGAACGTGGCGACCTTTTCATAGATCCGGGCACTCCTGTGTATGCTGGCATGGTTGTCGGTCAAAATCCAAAGGGCGATGATATTGTTGTCAATGTCTGCAAGAAAAAACACCTTTCAAACTGCAGAGCGTCAGGCTCTGACGAGGCATTGCGCTTGACGCCACCTAGGAGATTAAGCCTTGAAGATGCGATAGAATTCTTGGCAGATGATGAAATCTTGGAAGTTACTCCAAAGAGTTTCCGCATAAGAAAGATAATTTTAGACCACAATCTGCGTATGCGTGAGCGTGGGAAGATTATGCGCGGAGAGATTTAATAATATTCAGACTGTAGATAAACGTCGCGACCGAAAGATTGACAAATTTTTCTTGCATCGTATCGTCAAAGGCTACGCTTATGTCAAGTTGTTAAAAACAACTTGAGAATAACGCTCGCCTTTTCCTCTCCCCATAAATGCAAAAGCATTTACGGGGTACCCCAAAATAAAACGCCCAAAACCAGTCATTTAGGGCTTGCTTTACTCTTGGCTTACGTCACAAACTACGCTCAAGCGAAAATTACTTTGTAATTTTGCGCGGGTACGCTCGTTTGCTCCTTTTCCCTAAAAATCTTACGATTTTCAGGGGACCCAAAAGAGAGTGGCTAAGCCACTTTCTCGAGCACAAGCCTTCGCTCGTTTTTCTGCAGTCTGTTAATTTGTCGAAATTTAAATAAAGTCAATAAATAAAGTCAATAAGATTTATTTTTGACAAAACACTATACAAATAGATAATTATAGGTTATAATAAAAATAGAGGTGAAAAATGCTACTTCCTGATCAAAGAAGAGATTTGAGAAAATCATATAAGCGAATTCTATGGTTTATACTTGGTGTTTTCTTGTTTGATGCATTCATTTGTTACCTCTTTTTTCGTTATACTAACATGCATCCAGTCCTTAACGGATTTATCATAATATGCATTACTGCAGTTTTATACTTGCTCTTTTTAGTAATTTGTGCTAAAATTGATAAAAAGAAAAAGGAAAAGCTGGAAGCGAATAGAAATAAAGATCCATTTACTAAGAAATAAAAGGAGTTAAGTTTTTACATGGCTGATTTTAAGATAATGCCACACAACATAGAAGCAGAACAGGCACTCATCGGCTGTATTTTGATAGACAACGGCGCGCAGATAGATATCCTTGCTATTGTCAAGGAAGATGACTTCTATAGCGAAGCTCATAAAAGCATCTATAAGGCAATGCAAAAGATCTATACAAGAAGCGTACCGATAGACTTTGTCACACTTACAGATCAGCTTGAACAGGATAAGATCTTAGACAAAGTCGGCGGAATAGAATATATAACCTTCCTTACAAATGTTGTGCCATCGGCAGTGAATTTTAAATATTATTGTGACATTGTCAAATCTCATTCAATAAGACGCAAACTCATTGCATCTGGACAGAAGATCATTGAAGACGCATATCAAAATGAAGATCAAGAAAAATCGCTCCAGTTTGCAGAAAAGGAAATCTTTGACATATCAGAAAAAGAAGGAAGAAGCGACCTTGAACATGTTGGACTTGCAGGCGGAGCAATCAAGAAAGTTATAGACAAGTTTGACGCGATAGCAAAAGATCCAACCTCAATCAAAGGTATTCCAACAGGGCTTAAAGAATTCGATAGACTTACAAATGGTCTTCAAAATAGCGATATCATCTTGCTTGCGGCAAGACCTGGTGTTGGCAAGACTTCACTTGCCATGAATATCGTCATCAACGCGGCAACTGAACTAAAGAAAAAATGTGCGGTTTTCTCGCTTGAAATGGGGGCCGACCAACTTGTTCAAAGATCGCTTTGCTCGATGGCAAAGGTCAGTATGACAAAGGCCCTTAATGGGACTATGGATGCCGAAGAATGGAAAAGGATATGGGCTGCAACCAAAAAACTTGAGCAGAGCGGACTTTACATAGATACATCAGCCATCACGCCAAGCGAATTGCTTTCAAAATGCAGGCGTCTTAAAGCAAAAGACGGACTTGATCTTGTAATGATCGACTATATCCAACTTATGTCATCATCTGGGACAGGCAGGGATATGAACAGACAAAATCAGGTCAGCGAGATTTCTAGAAATTTAAAACTTACCGCAAAGGAATTAAATGTGCCTATAATTGTCCTATCTCAATTGTCCCGTTTGGTTGAGTCAAGAAAGGAAAACGGATATAGGCCTATGCTTTCAGACCTTCGTGATTCAGGAGCCATTGAGCAGGATGCCGACATTGTACTATTCCTATACAATCCTGAGAAATACAACGATATTCCACAGGAAGATGAGCCGGGCACTGTTGAGCTCATAGTTGCAAAACACAGAAACGGAAGTACTGGTACCATCAAACTGCGTTGGATAGGCGAGTATACAACCTTTGTCAACAAAGATGAAAAGATAAATCTGAAATCACAAGACAAGGTGGACTATAGACAGATAGAAGAAAAACCTATCGACCAAAACATTAATATTGACGTCTTCGATGATGAATAGGAAGATTAAAAGGAGTGAGAATGGCTAAGAAGAAAGATTACACCACAGGATCGCGAAAGTGGCTTATTGTCCTATCTGTACTTGTGCTAGTTGCAATCATTGCAGTGGTTATTGTTTTGCTTGTGCCAGGTAATACATACAGTATGGTCGAGGTGTTGCACTCGCATTCAACGACATCTTTTTTAAACGAAAATAATAGGAGCGAGCAAGAAAATTATTCTGCGCTAATGCAGGATATGAGTAATGAAGTCACAAGTTATATGCAAGAAATAAGAGATGTCGAAACTTTAAGTCAAACAATCAACGTTATACTTAAATTCTATGACGAGTATATTGTTTTTGCACAAGACAATGGCACGCTTACGCGAAATTATAAGTCAATAAGGTCAAGTCTTAATAGGGCTAGTAGGTTGCAAGAGGATATGAACGAGGAAATTGTCACTATAATTTCTCTTTCAGAAAATTCTGATACATATAAGCGCAATTCATGGATTGATTTGAGAGTTATATATGTCGACTGGCTTGAGAATATGCAAAATGCAATTACAAGGCTTAACACTTGCTATCAAAATTGTTTTGATCCATCACTAACAAACAATACAGCCTCGACGTTGGTGTTGAATGCTGTTGATGACTATATCAGCGTGATAACAGATGATTTTAATGACTTGATTGAAAACGATCAAAAATCTAACAGTATAGAATCATATAACTATACAATGAATGGAAGGATTAAACTCTTTGAGGCGTTTGTAAATGCTCGATTGACCAGCACAAATTTTGTCAACTATATTTTCTACCAACGAATTAAAAATTTCTACGATGATGTAAATCAGTTTTACACCGTATACAGCCAAGAAGACTTTAAATATCTTTTAGATTCTATCGCCCCAAATGGTGCATTTACAGAAAACTTTGACGATGTAAATGTCAGTGGAAGTTTAACCTGCCTTGCAAATACTAAGACATTCTTGTCGGGAGGTGATATATGAAAAATAAAGAAATAATTTCAACTCTTGTCTGTCTTATTATCGCTTTATCAAGTTTTGTAATGTTTGCCTGTGGCGGTGATGGACAAACAAGCTATCAGTATTATATGACATTCTTTAATACCATCCAGACTGAAGGTGCGATGTTTGAAAGTGGAAATGCCCTTGGTGTGCAAACCAACTATCAACTTAAAAATTTTCAAAGTAAGACCTTTGATGGAGAAACAGTGACTCCTGTTGATGATGATCAAAATTACTTAATTTTACTTGCAAATGGCCTTAATTTCATTGAAAAATATTATCCAAGACTTGAAGAAAATAAAAACACCTCTTTAAAGAGTGGTATAAATGACATGACCGACAGTTTTGATCAATTACTGATTGAATATCAAAATATTATCGATGTCAGTGATAAAGCAAATTATGAAATCTATAATGGCAACTTTGCAAGATATAAATGGCAAACAAAAGATTTTATTAATAATGTTTATCAGTCTGCCTTAGATTTAGCCAATCTTATCTATAAAGATCTAGATATAGACGGTACGATAGAAACGCTTAGTCAAGAAGAAACACAGACCGAAGGTGATGAAAATACGCCTACAAAAGAAGAAATTGCAGATACTTTTGATCTTGAATTTTACTTTGACTATCAAAATATTTTGATACTAGAAGACTATAGGGCATTCTTAATGGATAGTGCAATAGGACAACAACTTGATTACTCACTCTATCAAACAGTTGACGTCAGTTTGACATTGTTCACAGGGGTGATAGGCCAGAATTTAAAAGACTTATCTGCACAAGGACTTATCTCATACATTGACTTGTGCCAAAGGTTCGCATCAGAACGCGCGTATACAGCTGAGGCAATCGGCGAATTTTCTTGCTATGAATTTGTAAATGACTATGATCAAAATCTTGACTCCTATGAAAAGAGCGTCAGTGGTGCTAGTATATATAAATTGCAAATTGAAAAATATTTTGGAGATTATATTTCAAAGTTTGTAAGTTTTGTGTCATCAAATGTAGTTGCATAAAGAAATTAAATGTTTAATAAAATATCCGTTGAAAGTGGCATTCCACAGGCATCAACGGATATTTTTATTTAAGAAATGTATTTTAATATTGCTTAATCGCCGATAAAGTCGCCACCGTCACCAAAGTCGGTATCATCGAAATTGGTTATTGCTCTTTCGCTTTCGAGTTCGTCAAATTCGCTCACGTTGTCATTTTGTTCATGTTCGATAGCGCTTGTAATTTCAAGATGATCTTGTGTGTCAACTTCGCTTAAGATATCTTCTTGAGAAAAATCAAAGTTTTCATTCTCACTTGCACCAAAGTCATTTGAAATGTCAATATCATCAAAACTATTATTATCAAATTCTTGGTCATTAGAATAACCGTTGGCATAATCATTATATTCAAAATCATTGCTATCACCAAATGCAAAATCACCTTCGTTAAAATCATAGTTTTCAAAGTCATGATTAAAGTCAAAGGAGTCACCTTCCATTCTTTCGCCGAGATGATCGTGCATCCTTTGAGCCTCAAGCATTATCTCATGTGGTCTATTCATATTAAATGCTTCACGCACGCCTAAACCGACAAAGTTCACCAAATCTAGATTGATTGCAAGTAATGGTAAGAGAAGCAATGCATTGTTTCGTATATCATCGTTGTCCCATGGAAATTTCAATATATCAGGGTTTTGTTTGACAGTCGTTTCCATAAAATTGTTGTCGCTAATAATCTGCGGTGGACAATTCATGATTAGCGACGGATGTCTAGCAAGGATTTGCCTTAATAGTGAGGGAGATAGGAGATATAATACACTTATAAGTGAAGGATCATTCAAGACAAGTTCGTCTAAAAACTCCCAGTTGTAGCCCTGACTATATTCTATAATCTTTTTCAATATCATAGGGTTTGTTTTCATGCTATATGGAAGATACCTATATATTTCTGGGTTTGCCTTGATAATAGAAGCCAAAATGTATGGATTGTTTTTGATCTCGTCTGGCAATTTTTCAAAAAATGAAGGATTGTCTGTTATTAAGGAGATCAAGATACTCTTGTCTTTCAGTAGTGTCATTTGTAATGACATTATAATTGCAGGATTTATGGTAAGCATTCGTTTAATGAATTCCCTGTTTGTCTTATATTTTTCTGGAATAAATTCCCAAAGATATGCGCTCCCTTCTTTTGAGAAGACAAAGTCAAGTATTTCATTATCCACTTTTAACTCATCTGTAAGAAATCTATAATTGTCTATATTTTCCTTGAGTTTTTGCATTGCCAAGGATTTATTTGCAATGAGTTTGGTTCCTTTTATATTCTGTGCTTCCACAATTTGTGTTGCTCTAGTTGAAAGATTTTTTCTCTTTAAAGACTGCATCTGTCTTTCAAGTTTTCTTTGTTTGTACGACTCGAATTGTTTGTTTGAACAGATAAGATAGGCTCTATTTTCTTTAGCGTGCAGTTTAATAAAGTCTTCACTTACTTTGCGTGGTTTTTTGTATTGTAAAGTGTTTATTAAAACGATAGGTATATTTAAAACCTGTGCGACATTAAGGTCAGTCATTCTCACATTGTCAAAGCAGACAACAAAATCTGGTTTTGGACGGCGACTTACGATAATTCTTGAATAGTTTTCAGTCATCTGACTAAACATTTTAGGGGAAAGTAGTTCACTATTTGTATTGATTTCCTTATCCAAGCCATCAAAATCTTCAGTGTTTGCCATTAAAAGCGAATTATTGTATATTTTTAAATAACCCAGTACTATTGAATTAGTTCCGCCTTTGACAAATGCATTTCTAGTGCAAACGGAACCTTCATCATCGTCAAAGTATGAAAGTTCTACATACTCACTTTGAGAGTTTTCAAGGCTTGCAAATCTTTCTGCTTGTATGTTTTGATTAAAACTTTCTATAAAGAATTTGAAAGGCTTGCCACTGAGTTTGTAAACTAAAGTACCTTTTGCGTTGCTAATGGAATCAAAATTACTTTTTTCTAAATTAATGCAACTATTATTCAAGGCGTCAGCAAAGATGATTTTTGCTTCACGTTCAAGTTCTTCTAGAAGGGTAGAATACCTAAATGTACTTTCAAACTTTTCAAACTTTTTACAACGTTTACCAAATTCTTGCTGTTCAAACATATTTTCAAGACTATATACACCAAACAAAATTTCTTCCACATTAGGTGGACGATTGACATAATAATCATTGCGAACAACCTTGACAATGTAGTCCTTTAAACTTTTGAAAAATTCAAGATAATTTTTCTCTTCAAGTCTATTTCTATATTTTTCACTGCACCTTGCAAAGTTAACTATGGTAGTCGCCCTTAAAAGCAAATCCTTGCCCGAGATTTTGAAAAATCTCTCAGCAAAATCGTCGATGGTCAGTGCAGAGATTAGGTATTTGCTTTCTAAATACTTTCTATATTTACTCAGCATTTCATTGCCGGTTTTAACAAGATATTTGCCTTGATCAAATAGCGATTGATAATCTGGCGATAATTTATCTGTTTCTCGCAACTTTTCTTTCACCTCGTTAAGTTGTTCATTATGCAAATATATATCACATGCAAGCAGTACGCTCTTATTATATTGATTGATTTTTTCATCTAAAAAAGCATCTCGCAATTTTTCGATTTTTTGACAATATAGATTATATTTAAAATCTTTGTCGTACATTTTAAATGCACAGTAGAAGTTTAACATTGTTTGATTTGATGCTCTTTCAATAAAGAATGTTTTATCAGGCGAAAGAGACGCGAGTTTATCAATCTTTGCAAAGTTGTTATTGCCTTTTTGATTTTCTTCTTTTAACAAAAAGATGATTTCATTTAAAAAGTTTGCTTCCATATTTTCCTCTTTTAAATATCATATCAAATTTATATCAAAAAGACAATAAATTTCTAACAATTGCACAGTTTTGAGAATAAAAATATATATGGAAGAAAAGTCAAAACTCGATATTTCGGGCGCTGAACTTGTAAGTCTTGCTTCAGCTCTTGCTATATGTTTTGCTCAAAAATATGAAAAAGGGGATCTAAAAAGACTAAGAATGTTCTTTTCTTCTGTCGCATCTAATATTGCGATCATTGAGATTGAAGGATTAACTCGCAAAAAAGAAAATTATTAAAATTAAAAATATAATTAAAAAAATAGATTTTATTAAAAAAATATAAATAAAAATATAAAAATATTAATTTAAATTAAAAGTAAAAATATTTTTTCGCCTTTATTTTAAAGGTGATTTATTTTTTAATTAATTTTTATATTAAATATAATTTAATTGTTTTTAATAATATATTTATTTTATATCTATTTTCATTTTATATTAATTATTATTTATTATGGATTATTTGTTTAAATTATTTTGCATATAAGGCAGGCAAGTATTGAGCCCACAATAGAGCAGACCAGTGCTATAGGTATTGCATAGTATAACTTTTTGATCTTTGTCTGTGACAAGTATACGGTGGTCACATAGAAAATTGTTTCGCTACAGCCAAGTATTACGCAGGCACACCGCGAGATGTAACTATCCACTCCATAGGTTGTAAAAACACTGTCAAGCAGTGCATAACTTCCTGACCCTGTGAATGGTCTAAGTAGGACAAGTTCAATAAGTCCAGTCGGAATGCCTAGAAAATTAAAAATTGGAGAAAGAAGCTCGCATAAAAGAGATGTTATTCCGCTTGAGCGAAGCAAAGCAACCGCTATCATTATGGCAGCAATGTAGGGGAAGATGTCGACTACAAGTGGTATTGATTTTTTCGCGCCTTTTACAAAAGTGTCATAGCAATTTACCTTTTTATATTTGGCATAGCAAAAAAGTCCTATAAAAAGGATTGGTAAAATATATCCGCTCATTTCTTCACCTCGCCTTTAGGCTTTTTCTTAAAGAAAATTTTATTACAGATTTTGACTAAAATTATTCCAAGAGTAAATGTGATCAAAGTCACAATTAAAGTCGGGATAATAATATCTGACGGACTTGCAGAACCCGCCGATGCGCGAAGTCCTATGATCGTTGTTGGCAGAAGTTGAATAGATGTTGAATTTATAACTAGAAGCATAATAATCGCAGGGGTTGCCTTTCCGCCTCCATCATCAAGTCTTTTCATGGCATTTATGCCCATAGGTGTCGCTGCGTTGCCAAGACCTAGAATGTTTGCTGACATATTGAGAGCGATTGCTTTTTGCGTTTCGCCATCGTCAACATTAAACAGCCTTTTTATTATTGGTCTAAGCAGTTTTGCAAGCTTTTCGCTCAGCCCACTTTGCTCGACTATTTCCAGTATTCCAAGCCAAACCGCATATACGGCACACAGCTCTATCGCGAGAGAGAGTGCATCGGTTGAGGCGTCAACCATGATAGTCAAGGTATTTGATGGATCATTCCACAAAAGAAAGCATATAGATCCTACTATCATTAAAAACCATATTCTATTCATAGTTTATATATATGCTAGCGGGTATTAAATAGAAATTATCCTTTTTTAAATTTGACAAGTTTAAAATGGTATTGTAAAATAAAGTAACAAAATCAAACAACAAAAAGCGGAAGAATAAAGGAGAAAAAATGTATATCGACACGCATTGCCATTTGCTTGATGAAAAAATAAATGACATCGAAAATATTTTGATAAAGGCAAGAGAACTAAATGTCCAAAAATTTATTACATGTGCAACCGATCTTAACTCATCTATCGATGCAGTCAAATTTGCAGATAGTCATGATGGAGTCTATGCATCAATTGGCTTATATCCAGAATATGCACAGCAGTATAATGATCAGTTTGAAAGTGAAATTGCAAAACTTGCTCAAAATAAAAAGGTTGTTGCCATCGGCGAAATAGGCCTTGACTATTCACTTTTAGATTGTGATCGAGAAAAACAAAAGGAAATCTTTACAAGACAGTTAAATCTTGCAAACGATCTTAAAAAACCTATAGTTATTCACTGTAGAGAAGCCTATGGCGATCTAATAACTTTACTCAAGTCGCATAGAAACCTTTTAAAATGGGGTGGTACCTGCCACTGCTTTACTGCAAGTAAGGAGATTGCCAGTGAGATACTTAAACTTGACCTACAGATCTCTGCAAATGGCGTGTCTACTTTCAAAAATGCCGAGAAAGTTCGAAATATGCTAAAGACGTTGCCTCTTTCTCGCATCTTGCTTGAAACCGACAGCCCATACCTTGCTCCGCACCCATTTAGAAGCCAAATAAACACCCCGTGTTTTATACCAATCATTGCTCACTCGCTCGCAGATATATTGGGAGTATCACCTGAAGAAATTGAAGTCGCGACAACTACAAACGCAAGGAGATTATTTAATATATGATAGAACACAACTTTAAAAAGAAGTTTGGTCAAAATTTTATTACTGACAAAAACTTGCTTAGTGCAATAGCAAATGACGCTCAGATTGAAAACTGTCAAGTTTTAGAGATAGGCGCAGGTGCTGGCACATTGACACAGGTGCTAAATGACAGGGCAGAATTCGTTCATAGCTATGAAATTGATTTGGATCTAAAAGAGCATTTGCTATCTTTAAAACTCAATAAAACAAAATTTTTCTTTGAAGATATTATGAAATTGCCACTTGAGAAAATTGAAAGCGATTTTTCTCACTATAAACTTGTCGCAAATCTGCCTTATTATATCACTTCGCCACTCATCTTCAAGTTTATCAAAAGTCATAAACTTGACTCAATGACCATCATGGTGCAAAAAGAAGTGGCACAACGTCTGTGTGCAAAGGAAAAGAGCAAAGATTATGGCTTGCTCTCAATCATGACCGCTTTCTATGGAGAGTCAAATATCACAAGGATAGTTGGCAAAGACAATTTCTATCCAAAACCTAAGGTAGATTCGGCTGTTGTGAATATAAAAATTGATAGAAAATATAGAGATGTGGATGAAGATAAATTTTATGACCTAGTTCAAAATCTTTTCTCAATGCGCAGAAAGACTATTCGCAATAACTTAGCAAAAAATTACAAATTCTTGATCGCAAAACTCGATGAAGACTTGCTTTCTAAAAGAAGCGAACAACTTTCTCTTGCGCAAATTATAGATATTTATAAAAAAATGTAATAATTTGTAAATCTTTACTTGCGAAATGCATTTTTATTTGTTATAATGTAAATGATAAATAGAAGGGGGATGGGAAGTTGGTTTCTTTGTTGAACTTGAACATAGGCGATACCATAAAAGCATATACAGTGGATTTCATCATGAAGCTACTTTACTATTTATATGCAACCATTGCTGCAGGTGTAGATGCAATGCAGTCACTTGTAAGAATGCTTTGTGGACTAGAACAATATTCAATGGATACGGGGAGTGGCTCCACCATTGAAACGACCGGTGACCCACTTTCAAATTTTATTCTAGGTGTTTTAGGAATTGGTGAAACTTCGGAAGTGTATTCTGCATTAAATACAGTTTTCTGGAGTCTTGCAGTATTCGCTCTCATAATACTTGCTATAACCACAATGGTGGCTATGGTAAAAGCTCATTATAATGAGGACACTCAACAAACTAATCCTTGGACATATATATACACGGCAGGTAAGGCAATATTTACTTTTGCCCTTATTCCAATTGTAACAATAATAGGCTTTCAATTGACAAGTTTTGTTTTGCAAACCCTTGATAATATTACAGCAGGTGCCGGCAATAGTGGTCAAATAGTAGAACTATACGGCACAGGTGGTCAAAATGCATTAAGGTCAAATACAGACAAAAATGGCAGAAATACATATGCAAATTATGACATGTTTGGGAATTTAAGTCCAACGAGCACAACAACGTTTTCAGGTATGCTATTTAATGCCAGTATGTATGGCGCTAATCGACTGCGCAATGGACAGGTTTCAGTCGATCAAGTGGCGAGTACGATGAATGGATTGTTCGCTAACGATAGTTGTAGTGCTTATGAAAGTTTGACAAATGACGCAGACCGGAGAGCTTATGTAGCAAACCAAGTTGATTATGCCTTTGCAAATTCATTAGCTTTAAGTGGTTCTTATTCTTGGGATAATTTAAAGGGAGTATTCGAAGATACATTTATCATTGGCAAACTTGATCCGTTTAAAACAAATAGCATCACCGGCTTCTATAAATTCCATGCATCAGTAATCTGGGCATACTATGATCTAATGCAATTTAATTTTATAGTTGGATTTGCAGGCGTGTTTACAACATTTGGAATAATGTTGAGTATAGTACTTGCGCTTGTTAGTCGTTTAATTAAAGGCGTTGCATTGTTTTTAGTATATCCAACTCTTCTGGGAATAGCGCCGATGGATAACTTTAAAGCATTTAAGAGTTGGGGCACAAATTTTATGCAACAAATAATGATGGCATTTGGTTCTATAATTGGAATAAATTTATTGTTGTTGATTTTGCCTTATGTACAAAACTTTAAATTCTTCGATGATATTGATCTTTTAAATTATATAATGAATGTTGTCATGCTTGTAGTTGGCTTAGTAATGGCAAAAGACTTTATGTCAATGGTTTCCGGCTTCGTAGGTGGAGCTGATGCAAACCAAACCGGCGAAGGCATGAAAGGCGAAGTAGGAAATAAGATTAAACAGGGGGTGACTGGCGGAACTCGTGTTGTTGGTGGCGCTCTTCGTATTGGCGCTTCGGCAGCTACAGCGCCTATTCGCGCCGGCAAAAAGGTGTATAGGGGTGTTAAAAAAGTTGCTAATTTGACTTCAGCTGCAAGAGCAAACCGCCAAGCACGACGAATTAAAAAATTAAAAAATCAGGCGGATGGTTTAGCAGTGGCTCCTACCGAAATTAATACTAAGAAATTGGATAAAGCGAAAAGCAACTTAGACGCAGCTCGCAATAATGCTACATCTGCAAATGATAAGTATTTACAAGCAACTAATGATTTAGAAGCAGCAAAACGAAATAAAGATATTATTTACAAAAACTTAATAAATTCTGCAAAACAAGGTGCTAAAGGATTGATTTATGATCCTAAGAATGATACTGAAAGAGAAATAGTGCAAAATGCTAGAGACGCTCTTGCTGCTGAAGGAATAAATGCAAATGATAAAGAAGCATTAAGATTTAAAGTTGCAGAAGAAATGTTTAAGAGAGGCATTGATAAACGTGGTGGTAAGAATGGTGGAAAATCCGTTTTTAATAAAAACTTTAAAAATGGATATAATAATATTAGTAATGATGTAATTGCAAAAGAACAAGCAGTCAATGATGCTAAGACAGAACGTGATAAGGCAAATAGTGCACAAAAAAGAGCGGAAACCGTATATGCAAGTGAAAGTAAGAAAGTGGCTGAAGCACAACAAGCAGCTGCGGCGAAAGCGGCGAAAGAAGTTGAGAAAAAGGCGTCATTAGAAGCACGTATAGAAAAAGCAGAATTAAAAGCAGATAAGCTTGGTGATAAATACGGATTAGTAAAAGACGAAAATGGTACTTATGGTTTCAAGGATGGTGCGAAACCTAAGTTATTCGAAAATGGTGGTTTCTTAAAAGCACTCGGCAAGAAGATTAATGAGGGTATTGATGGAATGACATTAGGCCGAACAATTGCAGATAGTTTTGCTAAGACTATCGAAGGTGTTGGCTCTGGACTTGGACTTGACAAGGTGATCAAGGCAGCCACAGATGAGATGGGTAAATCTTTAACATATAAAGGTGGTGCATTTAAGCCTATTGTACAAGGTGATGCTCTTCAGAAGAAGCAACATGCTGAAATTATGAAACAAGACAAAGCTCAAACTGAGGCTCTTAAGGATATTAAAGCAGCAATTCAAGAGTTGCGCAAAGACACCAATAAAAATGCTCAAGAGGCAAGAAAAAATAACTCATCTGATGACAAATCATAATAAATTAAAAAAGCAAAATGTAATCAAATCATTATATTTTGCTTTTTTTATATTTAATTATTGTCTAATTTATATATTTTATATTACCGGAAGCCGAACTTGCTTGCAAGGGTGAGGCTGATGGTCATACATACTGTGATGAGTGTGCGTTAGCACACAAATTCGATAGAATTTATTAAAATTTTATACTAATAAAATTTTAACATCACATAGTTTATATTATCGGAAGCCGAACCAAGCACAACTTTAGTTGTATTTGAGTGAGGCTGATGGTTATACATACTATGTGATAAGTATGCGTTAGCATACAAATTCGATAGAATTTATTAAAATTTAACTTGCTTAAATTTTAACATCACATAGTTTATATTATCGGAAGCCGAACCAAGCACAACTTTAGTTGTATTTGAGTGAGGCTGAT